>NZ_JBSFUB010000021.1:0-85431 GCF_053591575.1 Streptomyces altiplanensis
CGCCCCGCGCCCGCGAAACCGGTGGCCCCCACCGCCCAACCCCGCCCCCCCCCCCCCCCCCCCCCCCCCCGCCGGCCCCCCCCCCCCCCCCGCCACCGCTGCCTCCGTTGCCGTTGGCACCCGCAGCACCACCGGTGCCGCCCAGGCCGCCGAGACCGCCGAGGATCCCGACACCGTCGGCACCGTTACTGCCGGGGGCCCCGACGCCGTTGAGGGCCCGGGCACTGACCGCACCGGGCTGGGCGGAGGCGAGGACAGGAGTGACGGTGAGACTGGCTACAGCGATCGCGGCGATCAGGAAGGTCCGGGCAGTGGTCGTGGTGCGCAGGGAGCGCATGAGGTACTTCCTTCGGTTTGTGCAGACGGAGAGATTCTCCGCCCGACACCCCTCAACATAGGGAAGTGCGACGCACCTCGTATCCCAAAGCGTGATCAAATGTCTTTAAAGAGACTGAATAGCCAAACTTTGGCTGTAAATCTCTAATTTCGGGCCTGTCCCGACGTTGCCCCGCCTTCCCTCGCCTCACCGCCCGGAGCACCGTGGAGTGAACCCGCCACCACCTGCGCCACGCGGGCCACCACGACGTACGACAGGCCGACGTCTGCAGGGGGTCGGGGTCTTTGGGCTATGGAGTCGGTTCGGGGGCGGTTCTTGGTAGGTCTGGAACCGCGAACGCCCTGACGCCTCGATGGTTCCTGCATGGGGTTCTTACGACCGATTGCGTACGACATAAAGGGGGCTCATGAGCATCGAAGAGCAAGCCGTACCCGTGCAGGAGCAGGCAGCTGACGAGGTTCAGCAGATCCCGGCTGTGATCCGCGTCCGAGAGGTCCCGGCGGCTGCGGAGGCACGCGAGAAGATCCTGCAGGCCATCGCGGCGGAAGCATCGGCGATCACCGGCAAGGACCGGGCCCGCTGGACCATGCGCTGGAAGACCGCCCTGAACGCCTTCGACATCACCTTCGACGGCCGGCTCTCCGCAGCACGTCAGCAGCCCTCAACAACCCGAGTTACACCGCTCGTTTGACCCGGACGCACCGGAACTGGACGAGGACGACGAGGGCGGCGGACGGGAGTGAGCCCCGTCCGGCAGATCTTGCTGCCGAGGGCCCTGTTCTCCCAAGCCGCCTGGCCGGGTCGGGCCCGGTGGTCAGCGGGTGTGGCGGCGGACCGCGTCCAGGAACTGGTCGATGTCTTCGGGGGTGTGGGAGAAGGAGGTGACGAGCCGGACGATGCCCGGTGCCCAGCGGTCGTGGTAGAAGGTGTAGCCCTCGGCGAGGAGCCCTTCGGTTGTCTGCTGGGGCAGGCGGCAGAAGAGGATGTTGGCCTGCGGGCTGCCCAGGAGTTCGGTGCCGGGGAGGGCCTTGAGACCGTCGCCGAGCCGGGTGGCCATCGTGTTGGCCTGGCGGGCGTTGCGCAGCCACAGGCCGTCGGCGAGGTAGGCGTCGAGCTGGGCGGTGTGGAAGCGCATCTTGGAGGCGAGCTGGCCGGCGCGCTTGGTACGGAAGGCGAGTTCGGTGGCCAGTGCGGGGTCGAAGGAGACGATGGCGTCGGCGGTCATCGCGCCGTTCTTGGTGGCGCCGAAGGACAGGACGTCGATGTCGGTCTTCCAGGTCATCTCGGCCGGGGTGGCGCCGAGGTGGTCCAGGGCGTTGGCGAAGCGTGCGCCGTCCATGTGGACGCGCAGTCCCGCGTCCTTGGCGATGGCGGCCAGGCGGCGTATCTCGTCGAGGGTGTAGACGCTGCCGCTCTCCGTGGCCTGGCTGATGCTCACCACCGACGGCTGCACGCTGTGCACGTCACCGGCCTTGCGGCGCACCGCCTCGCGGAGCGCGTCGGCGTCGATCTTGCTGTCGTCGCCGGGGACGGTGACGAGTTTGGCGCCGTCCGTGAAGAACTCCGGCGCGCCGCACTCGTCGTTGTTGATGTGGCTGTCGGGGTGGCACAGCACGCTGCCCCAGGGCGGGGTCAGGGCGGCCAGGGCCAGGCAGTTCGCGGCGGTTCCGGTGGAGACCGGGAAGACCTCGACGTCATGTTCGAAGATTTCGCTCAGCTGGTGGCGGACGCTGCCGGTGAAGGGGTCGTTGCCGTAGGGCAGGGTGTGCCCGGCCGCCGCCGCGGCGACGGCCTGCGCTATTTCGGGCGAGGCGCCCGCCATGTTGTCGCTGATGAAGGCCCTGTTGGAGCCGATGACGTCGGTGGTGGTGCTCATGGGTGGGTCTTCCTTGGCTCAGGTGCTGATGGGGGAGGCGAAGACGACGGTGATGTCCACCGCCTCGGTACCGGTGCGGTAGAAGTGCGGGGCGTCGCCGGCGAAGGCGAGCATGTCGCCGGGGCCCAGGTCCTGCGGGGCATCGACCGGCCCGGCGGTCACGTGCCCGGAGGCGATGAGCAGGTGCTCGATCGTGCCGGTGGCGTGGGGGACGCCGGCCAGCTCCGTCTCGGGCGGGATCCGCAGCCGCCAGATCTCCAGGCTGTTGCCGCTGCTGATGCGGCGCAGCAGTTCCCGGGCGACCTCGCCCGGTTCGGCGGGCGTGCCCGGCCGGTAGACCGGCCCGGTGTCGGCGTCGCGCGCCAGCAGGTCCGCGATCGGGATGCGCAGCGCGACGGCGATCGCGTCCAGGGTGTCGATCGTCGGATTGCCGTTGCCGGCCTCCAGCTGCGACAGCGTGGCCTTGCTCAGCCCGGCGCGCCGGGCCATCTCCGCGGCGCTCATGCCGCGCTGCCGGCGGCGCAGACGGATCTTCGCGCCGACCGCGGCCGCGGTACTGCTCACCGGCTGCCGGCCGGACCCAGACGAGGCGGCCATCAGAGGCTCCGGTGGGTGGCGGAGTAGGACACGCGGATACGGCCCTTCTTCACCTTCAGCGTCGGCAGGGCCACCTCGGCCAGGTCGCCGAGGCTGCGCACATGGGTGCCCCCGCACGGCGCGCAGTGCAGGGCGTCCAGGTGCACGACGCGCCGGCCCTCACCCTCGTACCGCGCGAAGACCGGCAGATCGTCGGCGATCGCGGCGGCCACCGCGGTCCGCAGCGCAGCGGTGGCTTCCTCCCGCCCCGCCGGGTCGGCCAGCCGGGCATCTTCCTGCGGCGCCTGGAACTCGATGCGGGCCTGACCGGGGAAGTGGTTGTTGCTGAGCATCTCCCACCCCTGGAGGCGTCCGACCGCCTCGACCAGGTGCCCGGCCGTGTGCAGCGCGGCGTGCGTCATCCGGGCCTGCGCATCGATCCGCGCCCGCACCTCCTGCCCCATCGCGAGGGGCGGCAGCTTGCCGCCCTCGGGCGCCACCGCCACGACCAGCCCCGACTCCCGGTCCCGGACCGGGACGACCGCCAGGTCGTCCAGCCAGCCCCGGTCGGCGGGCTGACCGCCGCCCTGCGGATGGAACAGGCAGTGCTCGACGGCAGCCCACGGCGCACCGTCCCGCTCACCTACGGCGATCACCTGTGTATCGGCCTGATCCAGATACGTGTCATCCAGGTACGTGGCGACCTGGACAGCTTCCCGAAGCATCTCGGTTGAATGAACCATATGTTCACTATAACGAACGAACGGAGCTGGCGAACATCGCGTTCAGTAAAACGAACGACCGCCCGGCACCGCTCCTCATCCTTAGCCGGACTCTCCCCGGCCCGACACCTCACCCACGGTCAACGATCCGACCGGAATCCGCGACAGAGAGCTACTCGTCACCTCGCCGCAGCTTCGGGAGGGCAGCCACCCCGCCCGCCCTCGCTGCCAGGCAGGGCGAACGCTGCTACTTCATTGCCGTCGTCAAACGATCGTTTGACGACAGGCGGGCGGCATGCCCAATGAACCAGGACATTCCGGACGCAGGAGTGGTGACGATCCAATCAGATCCGATGGTGATTGATGACGGGGTCTGGTGACAGATAGGGTCCATTCCTCCGTACGGAAGGGGCCCCTTGGTGGCGAATCCGGTCTACAAGCGGGTCTCGACCGACCAGCAGTCCACCGCCCGGCAGAACCTCGTCCTGGACGAGGCCGGGATCGAGGACCCGGTCGTCTTCGAGGGGGACGGCGGCACCTCAAGCCGTCTCCACCCCTCCAGCGCCCGAAGTTCCGCGCACTCCTCGACTACGCACGGCCCGGGGACACCGTCCACATCTCCGAGATGTTCCGCCTCGTCCGCGGCACCGGGCACATCCTCGACGTGCTCGACGTCCTCCACCGCGACCAGGTCGCGCTGCGCATCCACGGCGGCGCGTTCTCCGCGATGGACCTCACCGCCCGCCACCCGCGCACCGGCGCACTGCTGTCCACCGTGAAGTTCATGATGCAGCCCCTCGCCGCCGCCGGCGAACTCCAGCGCGACCTCCGGCGCGAACTGACCTACGACGGACTGCGCGCCGCCGAGGCCAAGGGCAACAAGGGCGGACGCCGCCCGGCCGTGGCGACCGAGAAGACCGAGTCGGTGCGCACCGCCTGCCTGGAGGGCCGCTCGATCGCCGCCCTCGCCCGGGAGCACGGCGTCAGCCGCGGCGCGATCCGCACGGCCGTCGCCGGCCTCATGCCCGACCACACCGCGGCCGACCCCGAGGGCATCCCGGCCCCGGAGCTGCCGGTCACGCTCGACATGCCGGGCGAGGTCGCCGACTTCCTCCGCACCACCGACCTGGAGCCCGCCGAGCGGGCCGCGCTCGACCAGGGCCTTATCGTACGGCGCGGCCAGGGCTGCACCCTGCGCGTCACCGCCGCCCCCGCCGTACACCGCTGGCTCCTCGACCGCTGCCAGCCCCTCGACGGCACCCCGGACACCCCAGCGATCCCGGCACAGCGCAAGGCCCGCCGCGAGTACGAGAACCGCGTCAGCGCCCTCATGCCCTGACCATGATCGTTCTCACCGATAGCTGCTGTACCGATGTTCCCCGAGGCCGGCTCGGCAAGGGTGATGTCCTCGGCCTTCGGAGCATCTACTGAGCCGAAGCCACTCCGAGAGAGAAGGAACGAACCGATGAGCCCTGCTTTTCCGGTCAGCCGAGGCGGATCCATACGCATGCTGCTGGTAGCCACCGCCGTGGCGTCGGCCGTCGGCTGCACTTCGTCGAGCGGCGGCGATGACTCCGCGTCCTGCGCGTACCGGGTGACGTACGAAGACCGTACCTACGGGGATGTCGCCAACGCTGACTTCAGAATCGGGAAAAAGGTAGGCACCGTCAGTTCCGCGCCGTGCGACGACACAGGCAGCAAGAATCAGGGCGAGGAGCCCGCGACCGAGTCGACCGCCTACGCGGTCGAGGGACTCGACACCGACATCGCCATCGCGGTGGGAGACACACCCAGTGAGGCCGTCCTCTTCGCCGTCGACTCAGGCGAAGATCTTCCCGCCGAGGTCAAGAAACTGATCGACGGCTCCTGAGACCGCTTCCGCCTGGAGGATGCGTCACAGAAGCGTGGGGATGGCGTGCATCTAGACACGACGTCGTCGTCCTGGCCCTGGGTGGGCTGGGGCGCGTTCATCTGTGCCGGGATGGCCGCCCTGTACTTCCTCGGGCAGGCACTTCAGCCGGCGATCGAGGGCGCCGCTCCTGTCGGCGGCAGCAGTGAGGGGCCGGATTCCGCGAGGCGTGAGTCCGCGCCTCGCGGGTGCGCGCGCCGGGCCCGAGGGGACCCGGGGGGCGCGAAGAGGCGGTTCGGCGTATGCGGGGCAGGGGCATACGGGCGTGGAGCAAGAAGAGGCAGGGTCATCTCCGCGCATGCGCGGGGATGACCGCCCGACCAGGACCGTGTCGTCCACGTCTACTTCGTGGCGCTGGGCTGAGCACGGCTCGAGCCGTGCGAAATCAGCAGTGGGGGTACGCGTGAGTCCGCTGTGGGCAGATCTGGCGTCCTCATCGAGTAGGGGTGGCGCCTGCTGACAGGAGCCACCCCTACCGCGGTCTACAGCTGCCTTTTCGCCCTGGCTCGTGCGCTCACGACTGCCCCGCCCCAGAAGAGGGCGGTCATGGCAAGAACAGTCAGTCCACCAGCGATCATGCCCATGATCAGCAGCGCGGCTGAGAACACGACGCCGAGCACGCCGAAGACGTGAGTGGTGATCAACAGTCGCTTGGCGAGCGCTTGGCGCTGTAGTGATACTCCGACCTGGCGCATCCTGTATCTCCTCTCACTGCCATCGGGACTGTGCCGATGGGCAACTTATCTAGTTAAAGGGCATTTGCGCGATCTGGCTGCCCGCCCAGCTCGCCGCGTAGCAGCCCGCGGCGAATCCCAGCGAGGCACCGAGGGTCAATGGAGCGGCCACAACAGCGCTTGCACACCCCACGGCGATACCGCCTCCCACCAGTGCTCCCGCTACATCGCCCCACAGGGCCTTGGTGTCTCCCTGGGCCAGGTGTACGCCGCCTTGAATGAGGTCACCGGCCGGCCCGAGAGCGTCGGCCACACCGCTCATGCTGAGCGTTCCTTGCGGGTCGATGCGGTTGACGGGGTCGCCTTCGGCGTAGAGGTAGGGGTTCTTCTCCTGGCCCGAGGGGTCAGGAGAGTTGAAACGGCCGATGCTGGCGTCGTAGTAACGGGCGCCGAAGTGGTAGAGGCCGGTGGGATCCTGGTAGCCGCCGGCGAACCGGTAGGGCTGGACGACTGGTTCGCTGGAGCGGGCCAGGATACGGACTCCGCGGGGGCTGTAGGTGTAGGTGTTGACCTTGGTGCCGGTTTCGTCGGCGAGGCCCATCACGCTGCCGATGGCGTCGGTGAGGTAGTAGTAGGACTTGCCCCCGGTCGTCATGGAGTTCAGGGTGCCCCCGGGCTCCCGGTTGAATCCCATGTCCACACCGGCCGTGGTCTTGGCCGACAGGCCGAGCGGGCCGTTGTGGAAGAAGGTGTCCCCGAGCTTGATGCGTTCGGACTGGTCGGTGGAACCGTACTGGCCCGCATACGTCTTGCTGTCCACGGTGATCGAGGTCAGTTGCGAGTAGTCGGACCAGGTCTCGCCGGTGCGGGTGTATTCGGGTGTGGAGGCGCCGGCGGTCTCGTTGCCGAGCTTGTCGTAGGACCAGTTCGCCGTGGAGCCGTTCTTCGCGGTGATCTGCTGGGCGTCGTTGATGGTGTACGTGGTGCCGCGCGGGCAGCCGGGGTCTGTGCCCTGGGAGGTCAGGTTGCCCGCCAGGTCGTAGCAGTACTGCCAGGAGTCCGTGATCGCGCCGGCCTTCTCCTCCTTGGCGTAGGAGAAGCGGCCCGCACCCTCGTAGGTGTAGGTGATCTTGTGTCCGGAGGCGGCGTCGGTGCGGGTGCGGATCTTCGTCCCGTCCTTGGTGCCGTTGAGGTAGGAGTAGGACAGATCCGTCAGCGTGCCCTTGGGAGAAGTCGCCTTGATCTTCTCCGGCCGGCCGGACTTGTCCGGCGTGACGGTCTGCACGGTGCCGCCCGGGTAGGACGTCTTGGTGCGCAGGTCGTTGTTGTTGTACTCGTACTTCGTGATCTTCCCCGCCGGATCCTTCAGCTCGGTGAGCTTGTTGACCGCGTTCCAGGTGTAGTCGGTGACGCCGGCTGGGTCGGTGTAGGTGTCGACGTTGCCGGCCGGGGTGTAGGTCAGCTTCGTCTGTGAGCCGTTCTGCAGGGTGCGGACCGTCTCCCTGGACAGCGGGTCGAAGTCGTACGTGATGACACCTGAGCCGTCGGAGCGCTGCGTGAGGTTGCCGTCGCCGTCGTAGGAGTAGGTGACGGTCGCATAACCGGAGGTGTCGGCCTTGGTGATGCGGTCGCGGTGGTCGTACGTGTACAGCGTGGTGACGCCGCGGCCGTCCTTCGCCGTCGCTGTCCGGCCGAGTGCGTCGTAGGTGTAGGTCGTGACGCCGAGTGGTGCGGGCGGGGTGACCTTGGTCAGGTTGCCCTTGGCGTCGTAGGTGAAGGAGGTGGAGACCGACTTGGTGTCGGACATCTTCACCGTCACCTTGCACCGCTGGCCCTCAAAGCCGCCGCAGGTGGGTGAGGCGGGGTTGTAGTCGAAGGACTGGCTGCCGCCGCCGGTACCGCTCACGGCGACGGACTTGGTATTGCCGGCCGTGTCGTACGTGTACTCGGTCTTCTCGTCGTCCGCGCTGGTCATGGTGCCGGGCAGGTCGGCGCCGGCGACGGTCTGCCAGGCGGCCGTGGCCCTCGCGCCAGTGGGCAGTTCGGCGGAGGTGGGATTGTTGCGGGCGTCCCACCCGTAGTCGGTGACGTTGCCCCCGGTGCCATCCACGCCCATCGCGTCAGCGGCGGTATCGACGTTGTGGTTGGCGTCGAACGTGCGCGAGCGTGAGTGGCCGAGAGCGTCGGTGACCTTGATGACCCCGCCGTCGGCGTTGTGCTGGTACTTCGTGGCGTGCTGCTCGGGATCGGTGACCGTGGTGGTTCCGGCCTCCGAGGGATCGATATTGGAGTACGCGTAGGTGTAGGTGGGACCGGTGTGACCGGTGGAGTTGGCCTCGGTGGCGCGCAGCATGGAGCGCACCCGGTTGTGCTCGTCGTAAGTGAAGGCCGTCACCCGCCCCTCGGGGGTGGTGATCTTCAGGACGCGCCCGTCGGCGTCGAAGCCGTAGACCGTGGTCTTGCCCTCGGTGTCGGTGGTGCGGGACAGGTTGCCGCCGCCGTCGAGGTCGAAGACGGCCGTGCGTCCGGTGTGGTCCTTGGCCTGCCACTGGCTCGGGTAGGTCTTGACGAGGTCGATCCAGCGGCCGGAGCGCGTCTCGGTGAGCTTGAAGCCCTTGTGTTCACCAGTCTCGTCGTGCTGGTCAACGGTGATCGTCCCGTTGTTCTTGTCCGTGACCTTCGTCAGCGTGCCGGAGGCGTTGTAGGTGTCCTTCAGCCCCGACTTGCGAGCGGTCAGTGTGTAGGTGCCGTCCGCGTTCTTCTTCAGGTCCTTCGAGTAGCCCTTGGGCGTAACGAACGTGCCGTCGGTGTTCTTGGCGAAGCGCACCGCGTCCCCGGTCATGTCGTAGAGCACGACCTCGGAGGCGTCGATCACGAGGTAGCGCTCGTACTCCTGCCACCACCGCTGGGACACCTTGCCCCACGGCGCGTCGAAGGAGTTGTAGGTGCGGGCCAGGCGCAGCTTCTGCCCCACGCCCGCCACCTCGAAGTCGGTGGCGGCCAGCATCAGGTTGCCGTTGGACAGGTTGATCCGCGCGACAAGTGAATCGGTGATCCGGAAGTCGGAGATCTGATGCCACGGGACCGCGCCCTGTCCCTCGGGCCTGTACGGCGTGCTCATCGCGGACTTGCGAGCGGTCGGCGTCGCTGAGGCGGCCCGCTTCTTCTGTTCCGCACGCCACGCCGCCACCTTCGGTGATGCGGGTGCCTGTGCCTTGTTGGCAACGGGCTTGGTCGAGCCGGTCCGGACTGGCGGGACCTCGAAGCGGGGACCGTTTTTGCCCCATACCGAGGACGGCCCCGGATCGGCCGGAGCGGCCAGCGCCGGTGTTACCGAGACGGCCAGCGACAGCGCGGCGAGCGCCGCAACCAGGCCGTACCGGGATGATCTGCGGACACGCCGAAGAGGCGTGCCCGAGGCACGTGAATACATCAACTTCCCCCCACGGAAAGTCAGATACCAGTGACCCCACCGGTCACCAGGGCCTCACAAGCTGCCACAACTTCTCCACAGAACGCGGTGATGTACCCCCAAGGTCCGGGTCCATGCTGCGGGAACCAGCCCCTCTTCCTGGGCTGAAAGAAATGGATTAAGTGCCCCAAAGAGACCCGCCCAACTGGGACACTCGTTCGAGCAGGTGTTGCGGATCTGACCTGAACACCACACCTCCGCATCCCCACCACATCTGCCCCTTCGACACTCGTTGCTGTGGATGACGCCGCCAGCAGGAAGCCGGGCCCGGCCGCTTGCTCGCAATGCAGCGAAGGGCGCCCACGCGGTCACAGGCCAACCGGGGGGCAACTTCGTCCCGGAGAGCGGAGACCAGGCCGGGCTGCTGCGCACCGGCATCCGCCTCGCCAGTGTTACCGCCGCCGAGCCGGCTCTCGAACTCGCCCTGCGCTTCCGTCACGCCGTCGACGGCGCGAGGTGCGTTGACCACCGCGATCTCCCGCCTGCGGGCCCTGACTGGCTTCGGCGATTACGCGGGCATCACCCGCTTCATGACCGGTCTTCCCATGAGCAGCCCCGCGCCAGCACGGTGGCTCGATGGAGAACACCTCACCCGGCGGCGGCGGCAAGCTCTGGTCGCAGCCCGGCGCGATCACTTGCGCACCACCCGATGAAGCACGGTGGGCCCCGCCGGATGGCGGGGCCCACCGTCGTCTGCTGCTGTGATCAGGGGGTGAGATCCAGGACACGGACCGGCTCGCCTGCCCACCGGCCCGGTGCGGTGGTCGCGACGATCGCACCGTCGGGACGGTCCGCGGTGGGCTGCGCCGCGTACTGGCTGTGCGCCGCGGCCCAGGTCTCCTGACGCGCGACGGCCAGGGCTGCGGCGAGATCCAGGTCCAGAACGGTGATGCCGGGCAGCAAGGCCAGGTGCTCGGCCGTGCCGGGCCGGGCCCGGTCGGCTTCGACCAGCGCGCATGCCGGGGCGTACAGGAACCAGCCCGCCTCGGCATGGGCACGGTGGATGAGCCGGGAGGCGAGGACGTTGCCCTGGCCGGCCGCGGTCATCGCGGTGTCGTCCAGGACGATGTGCACGGCGTCGCTCACCGGCCGGCCACCCGGGCCAGGCGCCGGTCCAGCTCACTGTCCAGGTCCTGCTCCTGGGCAGTGGTCGGCGCGTAGCCGTTCCACTCCTTCAGTGCGGCCTTCGCCTTCTCGGCGCGCTCGGCCCGTTCGGCCGGGGTCAGCAGCGTCTCGGCGAGACGGGCGAGATACGCGCGCAGCGACAGCCCCTCGGCGGCAGCTATGGCGGCCAGCCGGTCCCTGGCTTCCTCGGGGATACGGACGTTGGCATCGGACATCGTGGTGCTCCTCCCTATCCCACAAGGGTACGGGTACGTACCCGTACCCGTCGACCGGGTCGAACTGGCGATCCCGGGCGGCTTTGAATCCACACGCCGAGGACCCCGGTCGGCGCGGTCCCGGTGCTGGCCGTAGCAGCAGGCGCGTGAGGGCGGTACGCCGACGGCTGGCTGCCCATCGGTCCGAACCGGGGCGCCGATCCACCGGTCCTGGAGGCTGTGGTGGGGATCGCCCTATCGGTCGGGAGTCGGCTGAGCCGCCTACCGGCGGTGTGCTGCCGCCAGCCTGTGGAGCGCACCATCCCCTCTGCAGGTGGCTGCATCTTCGCCCCCGCCGTCGGCCGGGGTGTCAAGACGCCCCGTACGGATGCGTTCTGCGGCTGAGCAGCGCTGGAGTTGGGTGGTGCAGGGAATTGCGGGTGTCCAAGCTGGTGTGGGCGGTCTTTGCGGGGCAGGCTGTGAAGTGCACCGGTTTCGGGCACATCGCGCGAGAGGGAACCCGTAATGATCCAGATCGCGGATATCCGTGAATGGCGCACCCGTGATGTCGTTGACGCGGGTGGTCACAAGATCGGGGTGCTGGAAGCGGTCTACGTGGACACCAGCACCGACGAGCCGGCCATGGCCACCGTCCAGGTCGGGCTGCCCACCCGGCGCCACCTGGTCTTCGTTCCGCTCGCGGGCGCGCTGGTGGGACCGGACTACGTCAAGGTCGGCTACGACCGGTCGCTGGTGAAGAAGTGCCCGTCGATCGGCACGGACGATGTCCTGCCCGCCGAGGACGAGGCGGCGGTCTTCGCGCACTACGGCCTGCCATACAAGCCCGGTGCGAACGGTGAGCGTCAGCTCGCCCGCCGCTGACCGGCCCGTCAAGGAGGTCCCACGCTCATGACGCTTTTCTTGGTCCTCATCATCGCGGCGATCGTGCTGGGGTTTATCGGTGTCGTCACCGAAGGGTTGTTCTACCTGCTGATCATCGGCATCGCGGTGTTCGTCATGGCCCTGGTCTACCTCGGTCTGCACATGCGGCGCTCCGGCCGACGCCGCCCGCTGCGCTGACTGGCCAGCTGCCACCTCGCCTGACGACACGCCGGGCTGATTCCTCCCGGGCCGCCGGGCGTTGACCATGCGCGTTACGGAGATCACCCGTGCTGGCCAGGAGGTTCGTGACAGTGTTCTGCGGTCGGCCAGGAGCCGGGGGGCAGCCACCGGCTGCAAAGGCAGTGGCTGCCCCCTCACACGCATCCGATACAGGTGCGAGAAGCACTGAGCCCCAAACTCGAGCCCCGCTGCCGTGTCGGAGGACAGTCCCTACAGGTGAGGAGAGTGCCTTGCACGGGGTGTCGGGGGTGAATTGGGGTTGATTGGGGTGGATTCAGGAGGAGCCGGGCTCCGTGGGCATCAGTTCGAGGTGGCACTCGATCGGTGGTTCTGGCCATACGGCGGATCGTCCTGGGTAGTCACTGCTCGCTGAGCCGCAGGCGCAGCGCCGGGGCGCATTCGCGTGGCTGCTGCCCGACAGGCGGTCGTTCAGGAGGCGGCGGGCCGGTCAGAGGGGAAGTCCATGTCCCGGATGTGATCGGCTTCATGGAGGAACGCTGTGTCGGAACTGTTCACGGTGATGTCGTCTCCCTGCCCCGGTCGCCCCGGTGCAGGAGCGTGGCCCATGGCGTTGCCGTTCTCCCCCCGCGTTTGCGGACAGCTTCCCTGGGGCCCGTCCGGCATCGGGACCTCGGCGGCTCGCCTCGCCCTGAGCCTGGGTCAGGCCAATCCGGCAGTGGCGCAGGACGAGCTGCACTGCCCGCCGGCGGTCCGTCATGACCCGGCTCTCGAACGTGCCGTCAATGACGGTCTCGTCGAGTGGGCTGGGCAGATGGGGATCTTCCCAGGACGGCTGGATGTGCTGCGGGAGATGAACTTCGGCCGGCTCATCACGCTGACGTACGTGGACACCGACGACTATGACCGGCTGCTCGCGGTCGCCAGAATGACTCTCGCCTGGTGGGCTGCGGACGACTACTACTGCGACGACGCATCGCTGGGCTCGGTACCGGCGCTGCTCGGTTCGCGTCTGGCCGTCGCCTATACGGCAACGGACCCCGTTGCCATGCCCGACCGCTACACCGCTGACCTGCACGACGCCGTCGCTTCTGAGCCGGTACTGGCTGCTCATCGTTCTGCCTGGCAGTACTTGTCCCGGTACACCACACCCGGACAGGCGGAAAGGATCCGGCACGAAGCCGCCACGTTGTTCCTCGGCTACGAGCAAGAGGCGTCCTGGCGCAACGAGAACCGGTTGCCTGCCGTGTGGGAGTACTTGCTGAACCGGGCGGTCAACAGTTTCCGCCCCAACCTGGTGATGATCGACGCGGTCGCGGGATACGACGTGCCTGCCCATGAGTTCGCCGATCCGCGGGTACGGCGCGTGATGAACCTGGCGGGCACCGCGGGCGTTCTCGTGAACGACCTGTACTCCATGGCCAAGGAACGTTCCTCCCCCGGGCTGGACTTCGACCTCCCCGCCGTCATCGCGGCGGAAGAAGGATGCCCGCCCCATGAAGCCGTCCAGCGCAGCATTCGGATCCACAACGACCTCATGCACGCCTACGAAAAGGAGGCGGCAGCCCTCGCCCTGGGCGGATCACCCGCTCTGGGCCGGCTCCTCGCGGGCATGTGGGCCTGGCTCGGCGGCAACCGGGAATGGCACGCCACCACCGCCCGCTACGGCCACCAGGACCCGGCAGGGCAGCCACGCAGTCCCCGAGCACGGACATCGGGCCCGGCCCCCGAGTCCAGCAGCAGCGACGGGTGCGGCTGATCGCCGTGGCGTCCGTCGGGCACCCGCCAGCGGGTGCGCCGCATCGGCCGCTCGGTGCTGCGGAAGCGTGAGATCCAGGTTCCGCCGGCCTTCTGCCCGGGCACGGCCTGGCCCTGCTCTTCATGCCGGTGCTGGTCCGGCCGGGCTTGCTGCAGGTCAACACCTCCTCGGCCAGTGCCTGGGCGTGTGCCGGATCGCGGAGGAAGTAGGTGGGGGTGCGCACGGCGGCCGGGCCTGGGGTTCCGGCGTGGTGGACGGTGACGGTGTCGTGGGTGTGGTGTCCCAGCAGGATGCCTCCGGTCTCCGTGGTGTGGTCGCCCGTGCGCAGTTCGGTGGTGACGATTCGGGTGGCCGGGGCGGGGAGGTGCACGACGGTGACGGGCTGCTGGGTCATGGGGCTTCGCAGGTGGGACAGCCGGATCTCGGTGGTGTGGCGGGGAGCCAGCGCAGCTCGGCGGTGCGGCCGAGGCCGAAGGGCGGCGCCCAGTCGGGTTGGCGACGCAGGCTGAGCAGGGCATGCTCCCCTGGCAGTCGCTGGTCGGGGTGTCCGGCACGTTGGAGGACGGCGGCGACGGCGGTTTTGGCCGCGAGCTGGGCCACCGGGTGAAGGTCGGAGCCGACGACGGTCATCGGCCGGTGGCGGGTGCCGGCGCCGTACCCGGCGTCCAGGGCGGGCTTGGGGTCGAGGCCGCCTGCCTCGGCGAGGCTCCGACGTCTGCAGGTGAGGCAGCCGTGCTGGGGCCAGGGACGCAGACGCAGGATTTCGCCGAGGGCGCCGTCCTGCAGGACGTACGCGAGCACTGCGGTGAGGCCGGCGCGGCGGGCCAGGTGGCCGGTGACGCGGCGCGGGGCCACTCCGTCTGCCGTGCACACGACGAGGTGGGTGTCCGCGAGGAGGGCCCGGATGTGGTCGGCGTGCTCGATGACGTCCAGGGCCATTGGGCTGACGGTAGTGTCGGGGCGCAGTGCGGCGAGTTCCTCGGCGAGGGCGGTGACTTTGTGTCGTCCGATGGGTCGGCGGGCGCTGGTGTGCCGGACGAGGTTGTACCAGTCGAGCCGGTCGGGGTCGATGAGGGTGAGATCGCCGACGCCGTAGCCGGCCAGAGTGGGGGCGGTGGCCGAGCCGATGCTCCCCGCCCCGACCAGCATGATGCGGGCGTTCCGCAGTTCCTTTATGGGCCAGTGACCGGCGAGTTGCCGAATTCCGGTGGATTCGATGGAGTTGAGCTGGGCAATGATGTGCTTGACTCACTTGTCGCCTGGGTGGGTGGCGGCGTGCGGGGCGACCGCGCCGGTGAGGAACCGGCGGAATTCGGTGAGCTTCCCGGCGGGAACGGCCCGCTCGTATGCCTGGAGAGTGGCCGGTTCGGCGCCGAGCTGGTAGCCGTCGGCTCTCGCCCAGATCAGCGGCGGCCAGCCGTTCTCCGCGATGATGTCGCGTACATGATCAGACGAAGGCCGCCTCTACGTCCGGCGCTTTCCGCCTTGGGCGATCAAGTTCGAGTGACCATTCGAGAGCGAAGGCCCGATGCTGCCGCCAGATAGGGCTGCGAGAGAATCGGACCATGGGCATCGACTTGCAGTTGCACGACAGCCGCCCGCGCTGGCCCAGCCGTCGCTCGAAGCGCAAGCCGAGTCTGATCCGCCAATCCGGCGAGTACGGTGAAGCACTGGCTCAGCTGATCGCCAAGCTCCCCACGAACACTTCGGGAAAGCTCTGGACGGTCGACCCCTGCAACGACACCGTCCTCAACGAGCAAGAGGCCGAAGCCGCACTCCGCGAGATCCCAGACCTCCTGGACCACTGCACTGACGACGTCCAAGCCAATGCGGTCCGTGACCTAGCCACATACCTGCAGGACTGTGCCACGACTCCTGGCAGCTACTTGGTCTTCGTCGGCGACTAATCAGGCCAGCGGAAGGTTAACCTCGATCTTTCGTGACGGCCCGCTGGCTTCTTTGGCGGGTCTTTTCGGTTGTCCGGGCTGGTGGTGGGGATGTTGATGACCCGGCTGTCCGTCGGGTGGGCGCCGGGTTCCACGGTTCCGGTGGGGTGGTTCAGGTTCGTCGGGGTGGGTGAGTCTGTTGGTCAGCCGGGGTTCGGGAGGGCGTCGAGTCGCTCGATCGCGCCGGTGATGACGTCGGTCCAGGGCCAGTGGCGTGCGAATCTCAGGTGTTGGCGGCGGGCGGTGGTGACGAGCTGGGCGGCGGCGAAGAGGTGGAGCCTCAGGCGGCGGGGCTCCCACCTGCGGGTTTCGCCGGTCAGGGCGAGCATGGGCATCCAGGCCGGCAGGTCCAGGGTGATCTGGACGATCTCCAGCCAGATCTGGTTCTGCGCGCTCTTGTGCAGGGGCAGGTTGCGCAGGCCGGTGGCGCGGGCGTTTCGGATGCGGTCCTCGGCCTGTGTACGTTGGCGGTGTCGCAGTTCGAGGGCGGCGATCGGGACGTTGGTGGTGTTGGTGGCGAACGCGGTGAGCCGCAGCCCGTCGGCATCGGTGAACCGCAACTGTGCTCCGGGGTGAGGGCGTTCTTTGCGGACGATCAGCCGCGTTCCCTTCGCCCGGCCTTTGAGGACATCGCCGTCGAGTTCGGCGACCCCGGCGCCGCCCCGGATTTCACCTTCCCGTTCGACGGCCGCCGTCCAGGCGGCGGGCGGAACCTTGCGGACGGCCTGGTGGATCTGCTCGGTGATCGTCATGCCGACCGAGTACGGCAGCCACCTGCCTCGTTGGGCGAGCCAGGCGACGAACCCGTGGGTGCCGCCGCCGGAGTCGGTACGGATCAGCGTCCGGCGTCCGCGCCGGTAGTTCTTCGGCAGCTGGGCCAGGGCGATTCGGTCCGTGGTGATGTGATCGGCGGCGGTGTTGCTGCCTGCGTTGCCCGGCCTGAGCAGGCCGGGCACCGGCTCCCCGCTGTCACCGCTTCCGTGATCGACGAAGGCCATCAGCGGATGGTGTCCGAAGCTCCTCTGCCAGGTCGCGGTGGCATCTTGCTTCTCGGAATGGGCCAGCACCAGCACCCCGTCCAGGTCCACGATCACCTGACCTGTGGCGTCCGGGGCCGCGTCCTTGGCCAGATCCCAGACGTGCTCGCGCGCTTCGGCCCGTGCGGCCCTTATCGCGGAGAGGGCCTTCGGCCCGGCGGCGGCGAGGGTGTCGATGAGACAGGAGACCGTCGGGTCGCAGGCCACCGGCCCGAACACGGCCGGCTCGGCCCGCAGCCTGGTGACATCCGCGAGGCAGTTCCCGCCCAGCGCGACCGCGAGGGCAACGTCCAGCAGGACCTTGCCTGGATCGTGCACCGCTCGAGGGCGGCGCCAGGGTGTCAGCGCCGCCGTTATCGCCTGGTCCAGTCCGGCTTTGCGAGCGGTCTCGGCCAAGAGCACAGCACCGGCTTGAGACACCACCGCCCGGCGGCCGCCCTGGATGTGGACGCGTGGATAGGACCCGATACGCTTCTTCGCCTGAGAAGTGCCTCCGACGGCGGCAGGAACAAGGACCTCGACAATCCTCATTCTTGCTGGTCAGAGGCATGTTTCGCCTACCTGACCACCCGCCGGACAGTTATTGATCAGAAACGGTTCGGGTTCTGGGTCGTTGTTGGGGTGTGAGTGATCTGGTGGGGGCGCGCGAGCAGCGCGAAGAAGCTCTCCATGGCCGCGTTGTCGCCGGCCGCACCGGCCCGGCCCATGGAGCCGACCAGGTCGTGACGTGCGAGAACGGACACGAACTTCCGTGAGCGGAACTGGGCGAGTTCAACCAGTCGTTGCAACACCGGGCTGTTGAAGCGAGCGTAGCTGCTCTTCGAAGACCTCGGCCGGTGTCCGCCAGCCGAGGATCTTGTGGGGCCGGTTGTTGATCGCCGTGGCGACGGCTTCGAGGTCCGTGGACGACCAACGGGAGAGATCGGTGCCCTTCGGGAAGTACTGACGCAGCAGCCCGTTCGTGTTCTCGTTCGTCGGTCGTTGCCAGGGCGAGTGCGGATCCGCGGAGAACACCTTCGTCCCGGTATCGAGAGCGAACTGAGCATGACCGATGCCAGCCACCGGCAGTAGCGCTGGCGGGCCAGCCCGAGCACCCGGCACGTCACCGGCACCGGCACCGGCACCGGCACCGGCACCCGGTGAGGGGCAGCGGCGGCCAGCTCGCGGACGAGCGGGTACATCATTTTGACGGCAGGTTCGCCTGCGACAGATACGCCGCAGCCCTCCGCAGAACCTCGTTCTCCTGCTCCAGCAGCCGGATGCGCTTGCGGGCCTCGCGCAGCTCGGCCGACTCACCCCCCGCTGTCGCGGGCCTGGCGCCCTCATCGGTGTCGGCACGGCGCAGCCACTTCGACAGGGTGATCGAGTGGACACCGAAGTCGGCAGCGATCTGTTCCAGCGTGACGCCGGGCTCACGGTTGCGCGCGACCCGCACGACGTCCTCGCGGAACTCCTTCGGATAGGGCTTGGGTACTGCAACATCCTTCCAGGCCGTCTCTCAGCAAGCCAGGTCAGGTGTCACTTATCCGTGCAGCAGTCCCAGTTGTGGGTTCCCAGGCGATGGGGTCGGGCTGTGCTCCGCCTCGGAGAGCGCAGGCGTCGCGTGATGGCGCCGGAGGCGCGCTGGTATCGCTGCGGGTGGCGGACGACAGCACTGTCGAGAAGTCAATGGGGACTCCCTTGCTACTCCCATGATCGTCCCGCAGGCGATAGCGTGCGCTCATGACTTGGCGGGGACCGACATATCGGATGGTGGATAGAGAGAGGATCGATGGGGCCTGGTGCCATGTCTGGCGGCGGTATCGACCAGACAGTGAGTACTACCTCGACGACTTGATTGTCTTCGCGGACGGAGCGATCACCTGCGGAGAACGTACGGACCTGGCCGGCCTCGAGAAGATGCTGGCAACGGGCCGATTGGCGGTGACCAACCCTGAGATTCCACCGCTTCCCGAGGAACCATCGAAGTGGGCCTCTCGTCGCGGCGAACCGCTGACACCGGAGGGGTTTCTTCTGGAAGTCGCTGACCGCATCGAAGTACTCAATGAGCGACCAACTGCCGGGCAACGTTGCTGGGATGCGATCCGATGCTTTCAGCAGGAGCCAGCCGAGTCCAACCGGGCACTTCTCCGAGCGGCATATCTGGCGGTTCCACCGCATCTTCGGATCTATGTCCTCGGAGATATGGACCGCCAGGACCGTCCCTTGCGGATCCTGCTCACGAACATTGGTGAGGCCGTCGACGGCGATGGCCCGGTAGTGACAGCGGAGATGCATCAGGACGTCCTGGACTACTTCAACCGCGGAGATCAGGGAGTCCAGAGCGAGCAGGAGGGGCGAGCCATCCAGCATGCCGACGATCCTTCAGAACCCGGCCGGCCGGCTCTCATCTCACACGAAACCGTCTACCCACAGGGGTGGCCTGAGCAGCCGGGTCTGTTCATGCTCCGCAACGACTTCCCTGCACAGATCGTGTTCGCCGGCGAGTCCTATGCGTCCGTACTGCATGGGTACTGGGCGTTGTCGGCCACCGACGCTTCTGACAGAAACAGAATCCGGGATGCGGCCTCCGGCACAGAGGCACATGACCTGGGTGGCCGGGCAACGCACCGGAGTGACTGGCCCGACATTCGGCTCGCGGTCATGGCAGAGCTCCTTCGCGCGAAGTTCACTCAGCACCCTGAACCCGCCCAGGTCCTCGTCTCCACAGGGGACGCCAGGATCAGCTACACCGGTTTCTCGGACTCACCCTTCTGGAGAGACGTCCCCGACGGTCGGGGACGGAACTGGATGGGGCGGTTGCTCGAGCTGACCCGCTCCGAGCTCGTTGCCCAGCAATTGCTCCGGCCCGAGGACCCCAGCATGCTGAACTAAGGCTTGTCCCGTATAAGGGCGTGAGCTGGGGGTTTCCCCGGTACGGTCGGCGGGTGGAGTCGAAGAGGGTGAGCGAGTGCCTGTTGCATGGGGTCGGTGCGCGTCCTGACTACCTGGTCGGGCGGCGTCTTGAGCAAGTAGTCGCCTCGTGGCACCTGTACGGCTCAGAGGCTCGGTCCGGCCCGCTGGACGTGTGACTGATCGACAGCGAGGGGGTCGCCACGCACATCACGACCGGTTCGGACTGGTGCCTGATCGTGGAGATGGCGGCCCCCTTCGGGGATACGGCATGGCGGAGTCAGGCCGCGTAGAGGTGGCGCCAATCGCAGGTCGACTGAGACCTCGCCATGCCCGCCAAGGCCGTGATGCGTGTCGTCGTTCGTGGCTGTACCTGGGCAAGGGCGACGGCACCTTCGCGTCCCGTATCCGGGTGGGCGGCGACTGGAACACGTACACCCACCTCGTCGGCGGCGGCGACGCCAACCGCGACGGGCGCCCCGACCTGTACGCCGACAACGCTGCCAACTCCCACGGTGTGTACCCCTCCAAGGGCACGGGCGACCGGCGCGTACCCTTCCGCTCGCGTGAGCAGGTCGGTGTGTACTTCGCCGGCACCAAGCGCCGGTAGGACCACTTCGCCTGAGCGACACCTCCGTCGGCCTGACGACATCGCCACCCAGCACAACCTTCTGACGTGATCAAGAGTCTGACCGGGCGCGCAGCCCCTGGTGCGCGCCCGGTCGTTTGAGAGGAACCCGCTTTGATCCATGTTCGTCCCGCCCGACATCAGCTCGTCGCGGCCGTCACCACCGTTCTGGCCGCGACCGTCGGTGCGAGCCTCGCGACAGCGCCCGCGATCGCCGCGACGCCCACCGCTGCCGTCGCCACGGACGCCGGCCCCGCCGACGCGCAGGCGACCGTCGACGGCGTCATCTCCATCCCCCGCACCGACCAGATCCTCAGTGTCGGCCCGACCGGGTTTCTGTCGGTGGAGCGCCGATGGGACCACACGTACTACCGCTGGACCAGCACCGTCGACGGCACTACCACGGCCCTCCCGGAGTGGTACAGCGGGTACCGCGGCGGCGGTTCCGACACCGTCGTCGCCAAGGAGGACGGCACGACCCGGTACCTGCTCCATGACATGTCATCGCCGGGCAGCGACCCCGCGGTCGTCAACCAGGCCGACACCCGGCTCCACTGGAAGGGCGTGGTCGGCAGGACTCTCGTCTTCTCGTCCTGGGACAGCCAGGGCAAGGTGGGCCAGCTCCGTTTGATCGGCGAGGGGAATCAGGCGGGCAGCGACCGGCAGGTGACCGGCCTCACGCCGAACTCGAGGGTCCAGAGCGTCGAGGCCCTCTCGGACAGCTCGGCGCTCGTCCGGTACGTCTCGGCGGGTGCCGACACCGACCGCTCCTACCTCGCCGTCGTGGACGTCGCCACCGCCTCCGTCGTCGAGAAGCGTGAGGTGGGCGTGTCCGCGTACGACACCGACACGGCCCTTTCCGGGGACCGCTGGGTATGGGTCGACGCCCCGACGTCCGCGCACGCCAAGCTCATGTACGCCACCCGCGACGGTTCGGGGAGCACGTCGGCCGTGGAAGCGGCCGACCTGGGCAACTCCGTCCGCCCGCACATCGGCGTCCTGGGCAACTGGGTCACGTACGCGGCTCCGGGCGGCGCCGCCGCGACCGAAGCGTCCCCGCGCTTCGCGCTCAGTGCCGTCAACCTCGTCGACAAATCCACGGTCAAGCTTCTCGACCACGCCTCGTCCACCGTCCCCACCGCCGACGGTGCGCTCCTGGTGCGCGGCGGCACGGTCGCCCACGGCGAGGGGGTCTACCGGATCGTACTCGGGGCGGACGGCAAGCCCACCGCCACGCTCATCGCGAGCACCGGCGAGCCGACCGTGCTCACGCTGCACACCGAGGCCACTCCCCCGGCCGTCGACCTCGACAAGAACAACGGTCAGGCCCTGCTCCGCTGGGTGCTCTCCCGGACCAACGCCAAGGGCTCCGTGACGGTGCGTCACGTCGGCACGGGCCGCAGCGTGCGGTACGACTTCGCGCAGGCGGCCACCTACGAAGGCAAGGGATCCGTCGACTTCCGCTGGGACGGGATGCTTCCCAACGCCGAAGGCATGAAGGAGTTCGCGCCCAGCGGCGACTACGCCTGGGACTTCACCGCCTCCCCGCTCAACGGCATCGGTCCGGACGTCGCGCAGACCGGCACCTTCAAGGTCACCCGTACGACCGGCCTGCACGACTACACGAACAACAGCACACCGGACCTGCTCTCCCGTGACACCGCGGGCGTGCTGTGGCGCGACGACTCGGCCAAGGTGGCGTCCGCGCCGCAGCCGTACTCGACGGGCCGGGTGAAGGTCGGCGGCGGCTGGCAGGTCTACAACCAGCTGGAGGCCGTCGGAAACATCGCCGGCAGCCCGGCCGGCGACCTTGTCGCCCGTGACAAGGCCGGCGTGCTCTGGCTCTACCGGGGCAACGGAAACGGCAACTTCGCCGGCCGTACGAAGATCGGCGGCGGCTGGCAGATCTACAACAACATAACCGGCGGCAGCGACTTCAACGGCGACAGGAAGTCCGACCTCCTCGCCACCGACGCCGCCGGCGACGTGTGGTTCTACAAGGGCACGGGCAGCACGAGCGCGCCGTTCGCCCCCCGCAAGAAGATCGGCCGGGGCTGGGGAATCTACAACCAGCTCACCGCCACCGGCAACATCACAGGCACCTCCGCCGGAGACCTTGTCGCCCGCGACAAGGCCGGTGTCCTGTGGCTGTACGAGGGCAGGGGCGACGGCACCTACGCACCGCGCACGAGGATCGGCGGGGGCTGGGGCGTCTTCACCCACCTCGTCGGCATCGGCGACGCCGACCGAGACGGGCGGGCCGATCTCTACGCGGTCGGAACCTCGGGCGCCAAGTTCTACGCGGGCACCGGCGACAAGGCGGTCCCGTTCAAGCCCGCTGCCCCGGGCAACCTGCTCTGGGACTCGGCACGCGTCAACTCGGTTTTCTGACGACGCGGGCCTCCATCCGGTGACCCTGTTCTGACGGGACGTCGGCACGGTCGCTCAGACGGTCCTTTCGACGCGGCGGTCCTTGGCGTCCAGGCGCCGGTGAGGGCGGATACGAGCAGCAGCCCGCATCCGCCCTCTCCAGGTTCCGTGAGGGACGGGCATCGGCTCCCGGTCGCCCCGCGTGTCCGCGACCCCCGTCCGGACGAGGCCGTCCTCGCCCCGCTCTATCCGCACCCCGAAGTCCGACCCGGGCACGCGCCCGTGGGGGGGCATGAGTGCTTGACGTACTAAGGACTCCTGACGGAATGACTTATAAGATTTCATCGGGCCCTGGCACCGGTGCGTGGGAACCAGGGTGCGAGGATGCAGTTGTGCTGGATGCGATCGACGCAGTGGACTGGGGCGCCATACCTGGTCATCCCGACTGGTATGAACCAGATCGTGTGGCCTCGGGTCTGCGCGCCCTGGCCGATGCGGCAAACCTGATTCAGGTAGCCGAGGCGGGCTCGCTTCTGGACGGTGGCGGAATTATCCATGGTCACAGTGGAGCGGTGTTCCCAGCGGCTGCCGTGGCGGCCCCGCTTCTTCTGGACATTGCGCAACAAGGGCATCCAGCGGCACGGGACGCCGTATTGAGCCTGCTTGATGAAGCCCTGTCATTCATTCCCCACGCCGGGTACACACGGCTGGCGACGCCCTACGGCAAGGCCGTTCCCCTCTGTTGTGCCATCGCCGACCATCTGCGATCCCGGGCCGATTTCCTTGCCGGCCTGGGCCGGATGGGTAAATTGCTGCTTGCCGATGCGGCTGAGCATTGGCGTTTCACAATCCGAGAGTGCGTCACTGACGGTGACGACACGGCAGCCTTCGGGATTCTGGGGGGCCATTTTCCAGGCGGCGTCCATGCGGCGGAACTTCACGTCGCCGGTTCCATCACCGCACTGGACGAGGTTGCCCTCGAATACTCGCCGGCGAAGGGCTCCCTTGAAGCGTGCCTGCGGGTCATCGGCCGACATCCGCACGAACTGCCGCCAGGTGCGACGCTGTTGCCGGCGGAATGCGGTGAGTGCGTACGCTGACCAGCTTCCATGCCTCAGGGAGCCGTCCAGGATCCGGGGTCAAGGCCCGCGGGGCCAGGACCCAAGGTCTTCATCAGTCTTCTAGGTCAGCTCGTCGGAGCGACCGGCTTCGATGCGGGACCACTGGGCGATGGGGCGCCCGTTCGTACGCCACTCCTCGGGATTCTCGGCGGAGTACCAGGGCTGGGGCCAGCCGCGAGGGGAGTCCTCCCACGCCTCCTGGCGTCCGTAGACGGTCATATCCAGCAGCCCGTGGGTGGGTGCCATGACCTCGACGCCGCGACCGCCAGTGTAGTACGTCTCGAACACCCGCTTGCCGTCGCGGACGTAGCAGACCAGGTGGTGACGCTGCCAGTCACGACCCTCCAAGAGCTGCGGCGCCGCCTTCTCGACCGAGTACCACGGCATGTCCAAGCCCAGGAAGTCGCGGTAGCGGACGCTCTCTTGGTATGGACCCTTGCAGAGCGTGGCGTACGTGGCGTCGCGGGAGTGGATGTAGGACAGCTCGCGGACCTGACTGTTGAAGAACGTGCAACCCTCGCACTGCTCGGCGGCGGGTCGTCCGGGCCACCAGGCGTGGAAGTACGCGATGAGCTGCTTGCGGCCTTCGAAGACGTCGAGGATCGTGATCGGCCCGTCAGGGCCAATGACCTCGATGGTGGCATCGACCTCCACCATCGGCAGCCGCCGCCGCGCCGCCGCGATCGCGTCTCCTTCACGGGTGTGCGCCTTCTCCCGTGCGAGCAGAGCTTCCCGCGCCTCCTGGTAGGTCTTTCTGTCCACCACAGGCGGGAGGGCCGGGCTCGGTGATCGATCGTTCACGAGCGTCTCCATTCGCTTCTGGGAAGGCTGTCAAGAGGTCACGTGGAACCACAATGCCCACCAGGCTGCGCCGCACTCCCGGGTGCCACGCAGTAGCCCTTCGGCGGCTCGCTCATTCGGTCCAACAGCCGGGCCCCAACGACGTGCACGCGATCAGGCCTCGCCATCGGGGCGGCGAGGCCACGGGCGTGACCCGCCCCGGGCCCTGCGGCGGGACAGAGCGCGCCGTACAGGGCCGCAGACCCCTGGAACGGGAAGCGTAGTTTCTCGATCCGACGCGAGTTCACAGATAGCATCCCAGAGGGCGCTTAGCCCTCTATTGAGATCGTTTGTGGTGGTATTAGCTTCGGCCTTGTCGTGACTGCCGGGCCTGGTGAGGCGCGTGGTGCAGGAGAGGCCTTTGCAGGGGTGTCTTGGTGCGTCTGGTCCTGTTTCATCCCATGGCGCCGGGTTGTGCGCCGTGCGCTTCGAGCGCCGGTGTCTGCGCCCGGGCCTGCCGGGGCGTGGGTGAGTAGCCCGAAATCATGCCTGAACGTCGTCGATATCCCTATGATCTGTCTGATGCCCGTTGGGAGTTGGCCGAGCCGGTGCTGACCGCGTGGCGGGCCGAGCGCCGCGGCCGAGGCCTGGACATCGGCCGGCCACCGGATCACGACCTGCGGAGCCTGCTGGACGCGGTCCTCTACGTGAACCGGACCGGCATCCCATGGCACCACCTGCCGCACGACTGCCCGCACTGGAACACCGTCTGCGCCTACTTCGCCCGTCGGCAGGCCGAAGATGTCTTCGACCAGCTCAACACCCTCCTCCGCCGTCAGGTCCGCAAGCAGGAAGGCCGGGAGGAGGAACCGACCGCGTGTGTCATCGACTCCCAGAGCATCAAGACCTCCACTGACGTCCCCACCTCCGCACAGGGCATCGACGCGGGCAAGAAGATCGTCGGACGCAAGCGGAGTATCGTCATCGACACCGTCGGACTCCTCCTGGCGGTCATGGTCACCGCAGCGAGTGTGCAGGACTCGATCCGGCGGCCGGCTCGCGGAGTTCGGGAGTCGGCCAGCCCAGCGTCTGCTGGAACATCCTGAAGGTGTGTTCCAGGTCGAATCTGCGCAGGAAGGCCTGCCGGAGCCGGTCGACGTCCCCGGCGGTGGCATCGATGGCCGACCACCACAGCCGGACCGGCCGGGGATCGCGGTCGCCGCGAAGGTGGTCGACCTGCAGCCCGCCCTGACCGGGCTGCCCGAAGAGTTCCTCGTGGAGCGGGCGCTGCAGTGGCCGGCCGCCCACGAGGGCTGGCTGATCGTTTTGGACAACGTCGGCCACCTCGATCGCATCCGTCCCCTCCTCGACCGCGCCGGGAGGGGCCGGTTCCTGATCACCACCCACCGCGCCACCGGCTGGCACGCCACCGCCACCACCCTGCGCCTGGAGGTCCTGGCCGAAGGCGAGGCCCTCGACCTGTTCACCCGCATCCTGAACCCCATCCGCCCCGGCGCCATCGACGGCGCCACCGAGCTCTGTGCGGAACTCGGCCACCTGCCGCTGGCCGTGGAGCAGGCCGCTTCCTACTGCGCCGAGACCGCCACCTCACCCCGCACCTGCCTGCGGATGCTCGCCGAGTCACCGGCGGACCTGTTCGCCGACGCCGCCGAAGGAAGTGACACCGCCCGCACCGTCGCCCGGATCTGGCGCATCACCCTCGACCGGCTCACCGACACCCCCTCGCGGGCGAGATCCTGCGCATCCTGGCCTGGTACGCCCCCAACGGCAGACAGCCGGCATCGACCGGGCACGCGACCATGCCGCTGCCTGCCTCAAAACGGCAGTCCCGAAGGACCGTGCCTCCTCCCGGACATGGCCGCAGTACCTGACTTTGGTGCCCCACCTCGATGCCCTTGCCGAACACGCTCCCGCCCACTTCGACACCGAGACCACCGCGAACCTTCTCCTCAAGGCCGGAGGCTTCCTTCGCGAGCAGGGTCTGATCACCCCGCGCTGCAGAACACCTCCACCGCGCATGCACCGGCCATGTACGGCTCCTGGGCGAGGACCATCCCCGCACCCTGACCGCCCGCAACAACCTCGCCACCGCTTACGCGTCGGCGGGCGACCTGGGCCGGGCCATTCCGCTCTACATGCATGTCGCGGCTCGGTATGACGGGCGAGCTCAGGAGGGCACCGGGCCCCCGCACTGCCGGTCCTGCCGCTGGAGGCCAGTGCGTTGCCCTCATTGCCGGGCTGGACAACTACTGAGGCGAATCAGGCAGTCGGAGGAGACGTCATTGCCTTGATCAGCCTGGACCAGGTCCTGTCCACCCTCTTGCCGGTTCCACGACACCGCTTGCTTGGCTGGTGCGACAGCAGTGACACCCCGCAGCCGAAGGAGCATCGGCCGCTGCTGCAGGTGGAGGCGGGGGCCGGGACCGCCTGGGGCGAGATCGTCAATGTCTCCTTCTGGATCCGTGATGAGGACCTGCAGGCCGGGGACCTCCGTAACGTCCGCCGGTCCTACGAAGGCGCATGATCTTCCAGCTCGGCAGCCCACACCCGCTCGTGGCATCGGCGTGCCCTCACAGCCGGCGGGCCCCCGTCGCCGCAAGCGAGATCAGGATGATCCACGCGCTGCCTAGCGGGCCAACTAGCTTGCTCAAGGGCCAACTATCGCGCTCAGTCGCATTCGGGCCGGCGGGCTGTTCGGGGTGCGGTTGTCACAGGTCGAACTCGAGGTGCTCGATGTCGGTGAAGCGGACTTCTTCCAGGGATCCGGCGCGGCGGCCGCCGTCCTGGAAGTAGGTCTCCTTGAGGGCTTCGGCGGCGATCTCCTGGAGTTGTGCGTCGCCGGCGCCGGCCTCCTGGGCCTCGAAGAGACGGGCGGCGTACTGCGGGGGCAGGGCGACGGTCAGGTGCCGGATCCGGTCCTCGTCCGTCGACCCGATCGGTGCGACGTAGCCGAGGCGGGCGCGGGTGTCGATGACGATGCCGCCGGTGGTCGCCGCCTTCGCCTTGGCCTTGGCCCGGATCTGCGGCTGCCACCGCTTCTTCACCTCGCCCTCCAGCCGTGCGGCGAGGTCCGGGCGGGGCTTTTTGATCTGGTCCTTCACGTACCGCTCGACGGTGCGCTGGGAGATGCGCAGCATCTGGGCGACCGCCCTGGTGCCCTTCATCTGCCTGACCAGATACCGCATCTGCGCGCCCGCGCTCTTGGGCGCCGGGCGGGTGAACGCCTTGTGCACCGCCTTCTCCAGGCCGTCCCCGAACGTGCTCATCGTGGCCTTCTCCTACTCTCCGTTGTCGATGTCGGTGACGGCGCCGTCCTTGATGTACCGGGCGAGGTTGAGCTCCGGGGCGTTGAACTGCTCACGCACTCCCTCGCCCCACAGCACGCTCTGGGTGCCCTCGTGCTTGACCAGGCCCGGGTTGACGCCGAGCTTGAAGCCACCGGGCAGCGGCTTGCCGTCGCGGTAGGGCAGGAAGTCCAGCGGGCTGGTGCCGTCGGCCGCGTAGACGACGCAGTCGGAGAGGATCGCGACCGGGTACTGGCCGGTGAACGCCGCGTGCTTGACGATCTTGCGGTGCAGGTTGATGCGGGTGCGGGCGATGACCGCCGCGCGGATGTCGGGCCGCCAGGTGGGGCGGGACAGGGCACGCCACGGCTCGCCCGGCCGCCAGCCCTCGCCCCGGGGCCGCTCGCGCAGCTTGCCCAGGCCGCCCTTGACCGTCGCCTTGACCGCCGAGACGACGATCGCCAGCTGCGGGTCGCGGTCGCGGTAGCCGTCCATCGCGGCGAGGAAGCCGGCCGGCGACAGGTCGGCGTCGACGCCGAGGTCGGCCATGGTGGCGAGGTAGGCATCCCGCAACCGCTGGTACCAGCCGTCCAGGTAGCGGCCGTTCTCGTAGCGGACGTACGCCTCGATCGGCGCGACGTCGTACCCGAGCTCCACCGCGTAGGCGACGGTGGGGGTCGCGTACCAGGCCGGGCCCTCGGGTCGTTCGCCCTTCGGGGTGAACGGGCTGGGCAGCAGACTCGCGTCCAGCTCCGCCCACTTGTCCTTGCCGGCCTTCACCCGGGACAGGTCGACGTGGGACAGGTCCACCAGCCACGAGCCCGGCAGCTTCGGGTCGAACACCGGCGCCTTGACGTGCGTGGGCGCTCCGAGGCCGACGACCAGGCCGTTCGCTCCGGCGGCGAAGGCCATGTTCACGTCCAGGCCCACGAGGTTGCGGCGCATGCATTCGGCGTCGGTGAGCGGCCGTGCCCAGTCGTACGCCTCCTCGAACAGCTTCTCTCCGGGGCCGCGGACGTGGAAGCGCGGCAGGTCCTTGAGCAGCGGGTGGCCGTCCGGTGCCTCACACGGCGCACAGTCCACCGGGTCCTTCCCCAAAGATGTCGGGTTGTGCTCGGAGTGTCGCCGGCCGTCGGCGTCCGGCTCGGAGGCGCGGGTCGGGGGGTGCAGGGCGGTCATCAGCTCCAGGCCGGTCACGGCGGTGGAACCGCGCGGGGTCATCACCCGCGACGCGTACGTGCCCAGCACCCGGGCGAGTTCCGCCGCAGCCAACTGCCCGGCGCTGCCCCAGTGGCGGGTGTCCAGCGCGTTCCAGGACGGGATGCACAGCTGCACGCAGGCCCGCTGCGAACCGGTCGCGGGGCGGTAGATCCGCGCCCACGGTCCGAAACCGCGCTTGGTCAGCTTCCACTCCGCACGGACCAGCTGCTTGATGACCTTGTGGCCCTCCGGCAGCCGCCCCGACAGGCGCTCTTCGTCGGTGAGGTGGACCGGCAGGCCGTAACGCTTGCACGCCGCCTCGGTGAGAACGATCAGAGGATCGACGTCCTTGCCCGGCCCGGACAGCTTCGGCGCGCCCAGCTTCGCCTCCGTGAGGGTCCAGTCCACCAGGGCCGGGATGGACTTGGCGGGTACGTCCAGGACCAGGCCGCCGGTGCAGTACGCCAGTACCTGCCCGGCAGCGTCGACGTCGACGACCGCCAGCGGACCGTTCTCGAACCGCGGGTCCGTCTCGCTCGCCGGGGGCGCGGCCTGGGTCGCCTTCTTCGCCCCCGGACGGCGCGACACCGACGACATCGGCCTGGTGGTGCGCACCGGACGCGGCGCGGACGCCGGGGCAGCGGCGACGGGAGCAGGGGCAGGGGTCTGGGGGTGCCCGGTTGCAGTCATGTCCGCAGCGTCGGGCGCCGGGCCTGTGGCCAGCGGCTGCGCTTCCGCCGGAGCGGGTGCGGGTGCGGGTGCGGGTGCGGCGGTGAATGCGGCCGGCACCGCAGCGTCCTGGACGGGTGCGTCCGCGTCGGCCGGGGCGGGGTAGAGCTCCGCGAGCTTGTCCAGCAGCCGGGCGTAGGCGTCGCGCTCCGGCGGGCGGGGCTCGGTCTTTCCGGCCTCCCAGCCGGACACCGTGGCCCGCCGCACCTTCAGCGCGGTGGCCACCTCGTCGATCGTCAGACCGTGCGCGGCACGCAGCCGCTTGCGCTCCGCCGGCGGCGGCAGCGTGGCGCGGGACGCGAGCAGTGCGTCGACCGCGTCGAACAACTCGGACATGGAGCACCTCCTGACCAACACCCTACCCCACGAAACGTACATTTCGAGTACGAATTGCGTACGTTTCGCGTGCGTGGTCCGTACGAGTGCCTCCGAGAGAACAAGGGCCATCTTCCGGATTACGCCGTTTCGGAACGGCCGGAAAAGACCGTGTCCCCCGAAGCACCCAGAGCGATACGGGCGGCCATCCGCCAGGAGTAACGAGGGAGTCACGCGTGGTGAAAACAGTCGTTCGACGAGGCGATGACGGAACTGAGGTGGATACGTGAGCAACTCGAGAGCGCAGAGACCCCAGCAGACCGGCTCTCTGCGCGCCACAGCGAGCCTGCGTCCCGCTGTCCCCGGGGCGCGGATGCGGCAGGAGCATCCTGTCGGGGCGGGACGCGCTGTCGAGGCGTGACTCCCGGCCCACCGTCCTCGTCCGCACCGCTCGCCCCGAGGTCCCGGGCCCCGCCCCCGTCCGAGCGGAGGCGCAGGCCGGAGGGCGCGACCGCCGTGCCCTCCGGAGGCGGGCGCGGGCGGACGGGAGGCAAGTGGTAGCGGCGCACGGGACCGGATAGGATAGGAGGCTGCCTTCCCCCGCGCGCAGGGCCGGACATCGCAGGGGGTTCCGTAGTGGTCCACCGCCCCGCCTCACCAGGAGAGCAACCGTCTTGTCCCAGCACACCCCGAACGCCGCCAACCCCGACCTGCAGGCCGACTGCGGGAACTGCTTCGGCCTGTGCTGCGTGGCGCTGCCTTTCGCTCGCTCGGCGGACTTCGCCGCGAACAAGGCCGCCGGCACCCCGTGCAGCAACCTCAAGCAGGACTTTCGCTGCGGCATCCACGAGCGACTGCGGGACAGCGGTTACAACGGCTGCACGGTCTTCGACTGCTTCGGGGCCGGGCAGAAAGTCTCTCAGGTGACTTTCGAGGGCCGCAGCTGGCGCGAGGAGCCGGCATCGGCCCGCACGATGTACGAGGTCTTCCCGGTCATGCGGCACCTGCACGAGCTGCTGCGGTACATCGCCGAGGCCATGGACCTTCCGGCCGCCCGGCCCGTCCGCCGCGATCTGCGTCGCGCCTACGACCGGATCGACGCGATGACCCGGGACACGGCCGAGTCGCTGCTCGCCGTCGACGTGATGGCGCTGCGCGGGGAAGTGAACGCGCTGCTGCTGCGGGCCAGCGAGCTTGCCCGCGCCGAAGTGCCCGGCCGCAAGAAGGACCACCGGGGCGCCGACCTCATGGGCAAGCGCATGCGGAACGCCAAGTTGCGCGGCGCCAGTATGCGCGGCGCCTACCTGATCGCCGCCGACCTGTCCGGCGCGGACCTGCGTGAGGCGGACCTCATCGGTGCGGACCTGCGGGACGCGAACCTGTGCGGGGCGGACCTGACGGGAGCTCTGTTCCTCACGCAGCCGCAGCTCAACGCCGCCCGGGGCGACTTGGCGACCAGGATCCCGGCGGCGCTCCAGCGGCCCGGGCACTGGACCGCGTAAAGCCCGGACCGCCGGCACGGCTTCGTCGGGAGGCCGGTCTCCTTCGTGCACCGGGCCGGGCCCCGCGTCCCCGGAGAACATTCCTCGTCCCCCGCCCGGCCACCACACGCGGCCGTGACCGGGTGCGTCTGCCGCCCCGGATACGGCCGGACCACGTGGCGCATTAGTCTGTCTCGGCGTCAACTGATGCACTTCATGCGACAAACGAGGAGCAGAGATGCCCGGGGACGCTCTCCCGAGCGAACAGATACCACTGTTCAATCCATTTGCCGAGGGATTCACCGACAATCCCTATCCGCAGTACGCCCTGCTGCGGGAGACCGCTCCGGTCTACGCCCACCCGATGGGGTTCTGGGTCATCACCCGGTACGAGGACGTCTCGGCGCTCCTGCGTTCCGGTGCGTCGGTCGAGCTGCGCAACGTCACCTCGGGTGCGATGGTCAACCTGCGGCAGAAGGACGAGTCGCGCAAGACCCCCCTCATCGACGGCTTCTCGATGATCGACCGGGACGCGCCGGACCACACGCGGCTGCGCAAGCTGGTGCAGAAGGCCTTCACGCCGAAGTCGATCCAGGCCCTCGCGCCGCGCATCGGTGAACTCGTCGACGAGATGCTGGACCGCGTCGCCGACGCGGGCCGGGCGGACCTGGTTCCCGCACTCGCCTCTCCGTTGCCGTTCACCGTAATCGCGGAAATGCTGGGCGCGCCGTCCACCGACCATGCGCGGATCCGCGAGCTGAGCGGCACGATGGTCCGCTCCCTCGAACCGGTCGCGGACCCGGCCCTGATGCAGGCGATCGAGGCGGCGGACGAGGAACTCGCCGGGATCACCGCCGAGATGATCGCCTGGAAGCGCCGCAATCCCTCCGACGACCTGATGACGGCTCTGATCGAGGCGGAGGAGGACGGCGACGCGCTCAGCGACGACGAACTGGTCGCCCAGATCCTGCTGCTCTACATCGCGGGTCACGAGACGACCGTGAATCTGCTCGCCGGCGGCACGCTGGCCCTGCTGCGCCACCCCGACCAGCTCGCCGCGCTGCGCTCGGACGCCTCCTTGATGACGAACGCGATCGACGAGCTGCTCCGTTACGACAGCCCGCTCCAGTCGAGCCGGCGCATCACCGTCGAGCCCACCGTGCTCAGCGGGGTCGAGATCCCGGCCGGTTCCTTCGTGATCGCGGGTCTGGCCTCGGCGAACCGGGACGAGATGTACTGGGGTCCGGACGCGGACACCCTGCGTCTGGACCGGGAGGGGGCCCGGGGGCACGTCTCGTTCGGTTCCGGTTCACACCACTGCCTGGGGGCTTCGCTGGCGCGGCTGGAGGCGAGCATCACCTTCGAGCGGATGCTGCGGCGGTTCCCGAAGCTGGCCCTCGACGGCGAGGTGACGTGGAACGGCCGTATCAACGTGCGCGGTCCGGCCTCGCTGCCGGTGACGGCCGGCTGAGTCCGGCCCCCGAGCGGATACCGCGAAAGGGCCCACCGGGTCGTCCGGTGGGCCCTTTCGCGGTGCCGTCTCACACCGGGGCGGGGGCGCCCTCCCGGACGACGGAGAGCAGTCCTTCGCGCAGCTTGGCCATCGACGCGGTGTTGTTCCCGAACTGGTTGATCGCGAACACCCCCCGGTGTTCGGGTCCGTAGCCGTGCTTCAGGAAGTTGACGAAGGAGCCGCTGGCGCTGAGGTCCACGAAGTAATGGTGGCGTGGGGCGCGGAACGAGGTGGCCATCAGCTCGTCGAAGCGCACCCGGCCACGGATCACGTCCCAGACATAGGTGTCCCAGTTCTCCAGCGAGTCGCTCCCCAGCTGCCCCGCGTAGGCGCAGGAGTAGACCGGCAGCTGCGGCCGGCCGACCGGCACGGCCCGACCGAGGCCGCGGCACTCCTGGCGGACGTCCTCGAGGAGACCGGAGTGGAACGCGTACCGGACGGGCAGTGCGACGGCGATCACCCGCTCCTCGTCCAGCGCGGTGCGCGCCTCGGCGATCCGCTCGCTCTCGCCGCTGACGACGAAGTTGCCCGTGGCCTCCCCCGTGTAGTTGACGCCCGCGAGTGACAGGCCGCCGAACAGGTCACGTCGCCGCTGGTAGAGGTCCGGCGGGGCGAGGACGCTGAGCATCCCGCCGGGGCGGCAGCGCGACTTCAGCAGGTGGGCCTGCTTCATGACGAGGTCCAGGCCGTCCTCGAAGGACATTGCCCCGGCGACGGTCGCGGCGATGTACTCGCCCAAGCTGTGGCCGAGCACCGCGTCGGGGTGGAAGCCCTCGTCACGCAGTGCCTCGGTCAGGCTCCATCCGATGCTGTAGAGGGCGGCGTGGGTCTGCAGGATGTCGTCGAAGCCCTGTCCCCGTCGGGAGGTGTCGTGGATCGCGGCCACCAGTGAGGTGCCGTTGGCCGCCTCGTACAGCGCGCTGCACCGGTCCATGGCGTCCCGGAACACCGGATGCGCGTCGTACAGCTGCTGCCCCATCCGGTGGTACTGGGTGCCCTGTCCCCCGTACATGAAGACGACTTCGGGCCGCTGCCCCGTCCGGCGCGAGGCGGGCGGGGTCTCGTCGAACGGAAGGGGCTCCTGGCGGATCTTGTCGGTGAGCTTGGTCAATACGTTGCCCGGGCCGATCTCGTGGAAGTCCCGGTGGCCCTCGCCCATCAGCCAGGAGACCGACTCGTACCACTTGACGGGGCTCGATATCTGCTGGACGAGCAGGTCCGCGTAACCGGTGGTGGGGTACGGCCGGGCCGTGAGGTTGGCGACCACGGGAATCGTGAGCGCACCGAGCCGGAAACCGGAGAGGTAGCGGGCGAACTCGTCCTGCACCTCGGTCATGCAGCGCGAGTGGAAGGCGGCGCTCACGTTGAGCGGGATGAAGGCGGCCCCGGCCTCCGTGTAGGCGGCGCGGACCTCGGGTGCGAGGACTTCGTCGTAGACGCCGGAGAGGATGCACTGCTGACGCGAGTTGATGTTGGCGATGTCGATGCCGCGGTAGGGCAGACCGGCCAGGATTTCGGCCACCCGCTCCTGGTCCAGGTTCACCACGGCGGCCATCGCGCCCTTGGGAGCCCGGCTCATCAACTCGCCGCGCTTGCGCACCAGGTCCAGCCCGGTGGCGAAGTCGAAGGCACCGGCGGCGAACAGGGCGCAGTACTCCCCCAGGCTGTGTCCGGCCACGACGGCCGGCAGTTCCTCGCCGGAGGCGACGCGGTCCAGGTACTGGAGAGCGCTGACCGCGTAGAGGGCGGGCTGGGTGTACTCCGTCCTGCCCAGCACCCGGTCGGGGTCGTGGAGGCACAGTTCCCGGAGCGAGTAGCCGAGGATGTCGTCCGCCTGCGCCACCAGGTCGGGGAACTTCTCGAACAGCCCCTCCCCCATGCCCTTGCGCTGCGAGCCCTGCCCGGGGAATACGTACACCGATTTCATGTGATCACTCAGCCGTTGTCGCGGGGATTACTGGTTCGCCGTGGAGGGCGGGGACGGCGTGTGTGCCGTGTGCGGCGTACTCGCCGAGACGCCGTCCGAGCAATGCGGCGGTCTCCCGCAGCAGTCGCTCCGCGATGACGTCGGCTCTGCGGCTGCGCCATGGTTCCAGGTCGGTGCCCTTCACCCAGCTGTTGAAGGCGCCCATCGCGGGGCCGCAGTGGATCTGGTAGTCGACCCGCTGGGTGGTGCTGCCCCTCATGGCCAGCCTGGCGGAGTGGACGAAGTACCAGCGGAAGACGAGCGCCATCCTCTGCTTGGGGTTCCGCTCGGCCTCCGCCAGCCGGTCCGGGAAGCGCCGGGCCAGATGGGCGCGGGTCTCCTCCCACACCTCGTCGATCGAGCGCTTGAAGTACTTGCCCTCCAGCGTGGCCCGGGTCCGGGCGTCGAGCTCCTCGATCGCGTCGTGCCGCAGGTACAACTCGTACAGCTTCTGGGCACGGGCCGGGAAGAAGGTCCCCTTCCTCACCGCCTGCACCCTGGCGCCGACCTCGAACATGTCGCCGGCGGGAGCGTAGTCCGTGTCGTGGGCGCCGAGGTCCTGGAGGATGTCCTTGACGGCGTCGCTGGTGCCGGCCTCCACCGTGCACTGGTTGATGGAGCCGGTCACGATGAACTCGGCGCCCAGGGTGAACGCCGCGAGCGCCGCCTCCGGGGAGCCGATGCCGCCGGCCGCCCCGACGCGGACCTCGGCCTCGTGGGGGTATGCCTCCTCGCGGCTCACCCGGTCGCGCAGGGCGCGCATGACGGGCATCAGCACATACGCGTTGCCGCCGTCGGTGTGGCCTGCCGAGTCGGCCTCCACGCAGAGGTCCTGGGCGAGCGGGACGCGTGCGCCCAGCTCCGCCTGCTCGGGGGTGATCAGGCCACGGTCGAGCAGTTGGCGGACCAGTTCCGCCGGCGCCGGGCGCAGGAACCGCTCCGCGACCTCGGTGCGCGACACCTTCGCGACGATGTGGTGGTCCTGCCGTATCCGGCCGTCGCCGTCCGTGCCGAGTCCCGCCAGCCGGTAGCGCACGAGCGGGAGGGTCGGCCGGACGTAGGCCGATGCCTCGACGGAGCGGACCTCGTGGCGCAGGTAGAGCTCCACGGTACGCATTTCCAGCTCGGGCTCCTGAGGATTGCTGAGCAGGTTCATGCCGTAGGCGCGGCCGGGGCGCAGGTCCCGCTTGATCCGCGTGATCGCGTCGTCGATGACGTCCGGGGCCAGTCCGCCGGTGCCGAAGAAGCCCAGCATTCCGGCGTTGCCCAGGGCCGTGACGAGTTCGACCGAGGCGATGCCCTTGTACATCGCGCCCGCGGCGTAGTTGTAGTCGATGCCGTGGGCCTCGCGGAATCGGGGGTTTCCGAGAGCCTGGGGCGGGACGGCGAACCGTTCGGTGGGGTGGTGGTGCTGTGGTTCCACGGTGTCCTCGGTCGGTGGGGTCCGCGGGCCGGGCGGGGCGGGCTGCTCGTCCCGCCCCGCCGGGGCGTGCGAGGGGCGGTGCGCGTGGTCCGTGGACGCGCCGGAGGAAGAACCCGGCTGCGGGGCGGGCGCGGGGAGCTCGGTGGTGTCCGAAGAGGCGACGGGCAGGTCGGCCGTGGCGGCGTCCTCCCAGGGGAAGACGCCACGCTCCGCGTAACGCCGGATCGCCCGCACGTTGTCGGGGTCCGCGAACACCTCGCGGTTGGTGACCAGTGCGACGCCCTTGGTGTGCTCGGAGATCGGGGACAGTTCCCGCAGGTACGCCTTGTAGCGTCCGACGCCCTTCTTGGAGAGGCGGCCCAGGCGTTGCAGATGACGGCGCACCAGCGCGTGGCTGTCCGCGCCGAGGGCGTCGACCAGCCCCCATTCGTGTGCCTGCCGGGCGTCGATGGTCTGGGTCGTACCGGCAAGGTAGTGGGCGCGCTGGAAGCCGGTCCGGCGGATCAGGTACGGGAGGACGACCGCCGGTATCAGCCCGAACAGCAGCTCGGAGAGGCTGAACGACGCGCTTTCGTCGGCGATCACCACATCGCTCGCCGCCACCAGGCCCACTCCGCCCGCGTTCGCCTTGCCCCGGACGTGGGCGACGGTGAAGACGTCCCCATACGCCATCCGCCGGAAGAGCTCGAACATGTGCTCGGGGTCGAACGCCGTGTCCTGGCCCTGGCGCGCCGCGTCGCTGATCGCACGGAAATCCGCACCGAAGCAGAACACCTCGGGCAGCCCTTCGAGGACGACGACAGTGACGGCCGGGGAGGCCGATGCCCTGGTGAAGACGTCGTTCAGCTCGTGCACGAGGTCGGCATTGATGGCATTGCCCGCCTCCGGCCGGTGGATACGCGCGAACAGCACACTGCCCTCTTCGCGCACCCGCAGGGTGGAGTAATTCAGTCGATCCATGCGTACTCCCGGTGGAACTCCTTGATCGCCTTCAGTACGAGGCGCGGAGCCGGCCCCGTGCCGCGCCGGGTGCGGGGGACGTACTCCTGGTTCACGACGGTGTTGCGGGTGCCGACCCGGACGAACTCGCTCTCCCGGAGGAGCGCGTCGTACTCGTCGAGGGACAGCTGGTAGCGGCTGTCCAGGTGGTCCTCGATGCCCATCTCCCTCAACCGCGCCGCGCCGTCGGGGGTCACGACGCCGCTGTAGAACTCGGAGCAGCAGCCGGATCCGTACGAGAACAGGCCGAGGCGTTGGGGCGTGTCGAAGCGGCCGTTGCAGACGGTGCCGGCCAGGGAAAGGAAGACGGTCGCGCCCATGATGTTCCCGACGCGCCGGCAGTAGGCCAGACCGGGCATGACGCGCCGTTCGAAGTCCTCGGCGATCTCGGCGCCCTTGACCTTGGCGACCTTGCGCATCATCGTGCGGTGGGCGCCCTTGACCATGCCTCCGAAAGGGGTGTGGAAGGCGAGGTACTGGAAGGAGTCGCGGTAGTCGGCGCCCTGCACCTTGCCCTCGTACGCCAGGTACGCCTTCTCGCAGCAGTCCAGGTACGACATCAGGGACAGGTCCACGTCGCCCGCCTCGCTGTCCGGCGCCGGACGGCAGGTGTCCATGACCTCGTAGCCGTAGTAGCCACTGGCACCGACGTCGAGCTGGAAGACGTGCGGGGTGTCGCTGATCAGCATGGCCACCGCGCCCGCGCCGCCACTCGGCTCCGCGTAGGCCCAGTCCTGCGCTGCCGCGTCGTCACCGTCCTCAAGGATGTAGCGCGAGATGTCCGTCGCGATCACCAGGGCCTTCGCGCCCGGCGAGGTGCCCGACAGGATGAAGTTGCAGGCCATCTGGAGCCCGGCCGTACCGGCGTAGCACGCCTGCTTCAGCTCGAACATCCGGCAGTTGCGGCTCAGCCCGAGCTGGTCGTGCAGATAGGTGCTGGCCGACTTCGAGAAGTCGAAGCCGGACTCCGTGCAGGTGATCAGCAGCTCGATGCTGTCCTTCTCCGCCGCGCTCATCCGGTCGAGGATCGGCCTGGCCGCGTTGGCGCCGAAGGTCACCGGGTCCTCGAAGGGCAGCGCGACGGTCTTCTCCTTCATCAGCAGGTTGTTCAGTCTCGGGAGGTCGAGCTCCCGGTGCTTCGCCAGCTGCATGACGTCGAGCACGGCCGAGCCGCCGAACACGTTCATCGCTTCGATACCGACGCGGGACATGGCTTACGTTCATCTGCTCTCTATGCGTCGCATGTGCTCATGCACAGTGCGGTGTTGATGCCGCCGAAGCCCATGCTCAGGCTCAGGCAGTGGCGCACCTCGGTCTCGACTGCCTCGTCGCGCACCCAGCGCAGGGACGCGTCGATCGGGTCGGTGAGATTGCGGGTCGGGTGCAGTCGTCCGTGCTTCATCTGGAGGAGCGCGGCGACCGCCTCGACGGCTCCGGCCGCCGTCAGGCCGTGACCGGTGATCGACTTCGTGGCGTTGACCGCGGCATGCGTGAGGCCGCAGGCCCGCAGCGCCGCGACCTCGGTCTCGTCTCCGACGTGGGAGGCGGTGCCGTGGGGGTTGACGTAGTCGATGGCGCCGGCGGTCAGCCCGGCCCGGTCGAGGGCCTGGCGGATCGCCCGGGTCTCGCCGTCCAGGGAGGGATTGGGGTTGCGGTTGCCGTCCAGCTGCACCGACCAGCCGCTGAGCCGCGCGTAGAGGGTGTCCTCCTGGCCCGGCCGGGCACCCCGGCGCTCAATGACCAGCGCGCCGCACGCCTCGCCGAAGACGAAGCCGGCCCGTTGCCGGTCGAAGGGCCGGCAGGCGAGACCGGGGTCGTGCGCGCTCTCCTCGGACGCCATGGCACCCATCGACTGCAGCCCCAGCAGCTCCCAGTACGACAGGTCCGCCAGCGCGCCCACGGCGATGCAGACGTCGACCCGGCCGGAGGCGACCGCCTCCGCCGCCTCGATGATCGCGAGCTGGCCGCTCGCCGAGGCGCCGCCCACGGTGTGGGCGAAACCGCGGACGGAGAACGCGGTGGTGCACAGTCCGCACAGGTCGGTGTCCAGGAAGGACATGCCGTAGCTGGGCCGCAGGAAGCGCGGCTTGGCCCGGTGCCGGTCGTGCGCCAGGACCAGCTCCCGCTGCTGGAGGTTGCTGCCTCCGATGACGAGGCCGATCCGCTCGGGGTCGAACTCGTCCAGCCGGGCCTCGGTCCATGCCTCTTCGAGCGTGGCCAGGGCGACCTGCCCGGTGAGGGAGACGGTACGCAGGTCCCGCGCGGCCAGCCGGGTGGTGGGCGCCGGCCTCGGTATCTCGGCCCCCACGAACCGGGTGCCGAGCTGCCGGCCGGGGCGCTCCATGACCGCGAACCCGTGGTTCCCGGCGAACAGCCCCCGCGCGAAGGCGTCCTTGCCCTGGCCGATGGCGGTGGTGACGCCCAGTCCGGTGACCACGAGTTCGAAGTCGGCGGTATCGGTGTGGTCAGCGGTAACAGCGATGCCGATGCTGTCTGCGCTGTCTGCGCTGGCGGTGTTGCCGACGGAGTCCCTCACGTCACCCGGCCCTGACCGCTGCTATTTCGCTCAACCGCTCGGCGAGTTCGCCCAGATTCCGCGGACCGTAGGTGTCGACCAACGGTATCTCCAGGTCCATTTCCTCCAGCACGGTCATCACTATCTCCGCGCGGTCCATCGAGTTCGCGCCGAGATCCTCCAGGGAATCGGAATCCTGGAAGGCGTGGTCCGCGAGTTCGGGAAGGATCTCGCGAATCGCCTCGGTGATCAGCGGAAAGGTTTCTTCCTTGGTCATGTGCGCACCATCATTCTGTGAAATACGGCAGACAGGGGTGGGGTGGGGGCCTATCCGAGAGAGCCGTCCGCCGCCGCTTCACGCAGCTGCGAAACGCTCGCCCCGGGGTTCGCCACGATCTTGAGCAGCAACCTCTCATAGGTGGCCGCCATTTCCTCAATCGTCTTCCTGGCGAACAGGTCGGTGCTGTACTCCAGGTACCCGTGCAGTCCCGCGGGCGTCTCCCGGACGACGAGGTTGAGGTCGAACTTCGCCACCCCGCTGTCGGTCCGCAGCGGCACGAACGCCAGGTGCCCGGCCTCCTCGTCCCGCGGCGCGGGTCCGGCCGCCGGCACCAGGTTGAACATGACCTGGAACAGCGGGGAGTGGGCGGGATCCGGTTTCGGCGCGAGCTCCCGGACCAGGTCGGCGAAGGGAACGTCCTTGTGCTCATGGGCTGCGGCCGTGACCCGCTTGGTCTGTCCCAGCAGTTCGCCGAAGCCCTGGCCGGCGGTCACGTCGAGCCGCATCACCAGTACGTTGATGAAGTAGCCGACGAGCCCCTCCAGCTCCGGCAGGGGCCGGTTGGTGACCGGGGAGCCGATCGCGAGTTCGCGGTCCGGTGTGTACGCGCCGAGCAGCGCCGCGTACGCCGACAGAAGCGTCATGTAGAGCGTGCCGCCCTGCTCCTGGCTGAAGCGGTGGAGCTGCCCGAGCACCTCCGAGGGGACCTTCAGCTCGACCGACGCCCCCTGGTACGACTTCACCGGAGGCCGCCGGTAGTCGGTGCGCAGCGACGTGCACGACGGCAGTGCAGCAAGCTGGGAGCGCCAGTACGCCTTCTGCCCCTCGCGGGCCGCCTCGTCCACGGCGCGGTGCTGCCAGTGGGCGAAGTCGGGGTACTGCACGGGCAGTTCCGGCAGGGACGGCTCCTCTCCCCGGCTCAGCGCCCGGTAGGCGGCGTTCAGTTCGGCCACGAAGATGCCGGTCGACCAGCCGTCGAAGATGCCCCACGGCCGGGTCACCACGGCGACGTGCTCGTACTCCGACAGGGTCAGGATGTGGACGCGCAGCATGTGCCGGTCGTCCGGGGCGAACGGCCGCACCCGCTCGGCCCGCAGCAGGTCGGCGACCGCGCTGTCGCCGCCGACCTCCTCGAAGGCCACGGAGAAGCCGGACACGTCGTTCACGCGCTGGGTGAGGGAGTCGCCGCACCGCACATAGCTGGTGCGCAGGATCGCGTGGCGGGCGACGAGCGCCTCGAACGCGCCCGCGTAGGCCCGGCGGTCCAGCCTGCCGATGATCCGGTAGGCCATCTGCACGTTGTCGTACGCCGACCCCAGGTGCTCGCGCGGGTTGAGGAACCACAGTTCGCTCTGCTGGAACGAGAGCGGGACCGCCTCGGCGCTGTCGGTGACGGGCAGCAGCGGAACGTTCTGCGCCGGGGCGGTGCCCGGTGCGGCGTCCAGTACCTCGGCCATCTCGCCGATGGTGGCGCCGGAGAGGATCGTCTGGAGCGGCAGCTCCTTGCCGGTCCCCTGCTTCACCCGGATGGTGAGACGGGTGGCGAGGAGGGAGTGACCGCCCAGGTCGAAGAAGCCGTCCTGGAGACCGACGCGCTCCAGCCCGAGGACGTCCTGGACCAGCCGGCACAGGAGGAGCTCGGTGGCGCTGCGCGGTGCGACGTACACCTCCTTGCGCACATCGGCCTCGTCGGGCATGGGGAGCGCCTGCTTGTCGACCTTGCCGTTGGGGGTCAGGGGCAGCTCTTCGAGTGCCACGAAGACGCTGGGCACCATGTACTCGGGCACTTTGCCGGACAGGTGCTCCTTGAGCGTCCTGGTCATCTCCTGGCCGGTGCGGGCGATCTGCGGGACGTTCGCCAGGTACGACCGGCGGTAGTCCCCACGGGCCCGCGCACGGGGCGGCTCCCCCTTGGCGAGGATCACGTCGAGGCCGTCCAGCCGCTCCTGGGACCAGGTCACCGCGACGTGGTGACCGAGTTCCTCGGCGTACCGGAGTACGGCTTCGAGCTCCCGCACCTGCGCGGCGTCGTCGTCGGAGAGGCGTGAGGCGCCGGCGAGGGGCTCCACCTGCGTCCGGGCGGGCCAGCGGGTCAGGCCCTGGCTGACGCGGACGTCGCCGGCGACCTTCGGGTTGACCAGTCCGGTGACACCGAAGCGGCGGTGCGCGCCGTCCTCCAGGAGGGTGCGCAGCTCATCGGGGGTGGCGGCGGTCAGCCACGGCAGGTCCTCGGGCGGCGCGGCGGCGCCCTTGGTCAGGACGACGTCGTAGCGGTAGCTGAGCATCTCGTTGTCGCCCAGTCCGCGTTTGACCGTGAGGTCGACGGAGCCGATCTGCGGGAAGCGGTCGGTGAGCCCGGCGAAGTAGCTGGGGCTGACCAGCAGTTCGGTCTCCTGCTGGCGGCGGCGCTGCACCTGTCGGGCAAGCGTGCCGACGGAGGTGCGCACGGGCAGCCGGCTGCGTTCCACGGCACCGACGTGGGCGGAGAACAGATCGAGGTTCCTGACGTCCCCGATCATGATCCGGCCGCCGTCCGCGACGAGGGGAAGCAGGCGCTCGATCACATCCTCCAGGTACAGCCGGTTCGGGAAGTACTGCACGACGGAGTTGACGACGACGGTGTCGAACTTCTCCGTCCCCGGAGGCACGGTCACGGACCGGGCGTCACCCTGGCCGAGGGTGATGTGGGACCAGCCGCGGCGGTCGGCCCCGCGACGGACCCCGGCCAGGGCCGAGGCGGAGATGTCGAACGCGTGCACCGCTTCGCAGGCTTCGGCGTAGCGGAAGAGGAGGAGCCCGGTTCCGCAGCCGACCTCCAGCAGGCGCCGGGGCCGGAACGCTTCGATCTGCCGGACCGTGCCGTCGATCCACTCCCCCATCTCGGCCTCGGGGATGGGCTCCCCGGTGTAGCTGCTGTTCCAGCCGATCAGGCTGGGCTCGTCGGTGGCGTCGTCCTCGGCCGGGCCGGAGTACTGGTCCTCGAAGAGCTCCTGCCACTGCTCGAGGCGTTCGGCGTTCTGGTCCCGGGCGGTGGTGTCGAGCCATTCCGCTGTGGGCTGTACGTACGCGACGAGCCTCTTGGTCTCGCCCGTGGCCTGGGTGGTGACGACGGTGCTCCGTACGGAGGGGTGGGACAGCAGCGCGTTCTCGATCTCGCCGAGCTCGACGCGGAAGCCCCGCACCTTCACCTGGTTGTCGGCGCGGCCGATGAACTCCAGGGTGCCGTCGGGCAGCCATCGGGCCAGGTCGCCCGTACGGTACAGCCGGGCGCCGGGCTCGTCGGCGAAGGGGTCGGTGACGAACCGGAGCCCGGTGAGTTCCGGGTTGCCGAGATAGCCGCGTGCCACGCCGGGGCCGCCCACGCACAGTTCCCCGACGACACCGCACGGCACCGGCCGCAGGCCCTCGTCGAGCACGTACGCGGTGGACCGGGCGATGGGCCTGCCGATCGGGATGACGGCGTCCTCGGCGATGTCCCGGGGGATGACGTGGCAGGTGGAGGCGATGCTGTTCTCGGTGGGGCCGTAGGCGTTGACGACGGTCAGTCCGGGATGCGCCCGGTGGAGCCGGAGTACGTCCTTCGCGGAGAACGCCTCGCCGCCCACGCCCAGGTACTCCAGCGGCAGGCTCCGCCCCTGCGCGGCTTCCGCGAAGGCCGGGAGGAAGGCCGCCGACAGGGCCATCATGGTGACGCCCGAGCGCTCCACCCGGTCGAGCAGATGGCCGACGTCCTTGGAGTCGCCGTCGTGCAGGACCAGCCGGCCGCCGGACAGCAGCGGACCGAGAACCTCCTGCGAGCCCACGTCGAACGAGATCGACGAGTGGTGGAGCATGACGGTGGCGGAGGTGGTCGGGAAGTAGTCGGGGTTGCGCACCAGACGGACGACGCCGCGCTGCTCCACGAGAACACCCTTGGGGAGCCCGGTGGAACCCGAGGTGAAGATGACGTAGGCAAGGTGGTCGGGGGTGAGCCCCAGCTCCGCCCGGGTCAGGTCGCTCTCCGGCCGGTCGGCGAGCACCTGGGCGCGGTCGTCCGCGCGTTCCCCGGTGTCCAGGTGGACGACCTGGGGGCGGGCGCCGTCCGCGGTGCCTTCGAGGAGTGAGGCCGGCTGGGTCGACTCGCTGAGCACGATGCCCACGTCGGAGCCGGCGACCAGGGTGCGTATGCGTTCCTGGGGGTAGCCCGGGTCGATGGGGACATAGGCGCCGCCCGCCTTGAGAATGCCGAGCAGCCCGATCACCATCTCCGGTGAGCGCTGTGCGCACAGGCCGACCAGGATGTCCGGGCCCACGCCCTGTTCTCGCAGGTAATGGGCGACGCGGTTGGCGCGGGCATTGGTCTGCGCGTAGGTCAGACGCTGGTCGCCGTACTCGACGGCGACGGCGTCCGGCCGCTCCCGCACCTGCTCCTCGAAGAGCTCGAACAGGCAGTGGTCGTCGGGGTAGGGCTTGGCGGTGTCGTTCCACTCGGTCAGCAGACGGTGGCGCTCCGCGGGCGGGACGACGTCGATGTCGAGCGCCCGGGTGCCGGCCCCGTCGTCGTCGGCCAGCGCGGCAACGATCCCGAACAGCGCGGCTTCCACGTACCCCAGTACCGCGTCCGGCGAGAGGGTGGCGTCGACCTGTGCGTTCAGGGAGAGTTCGGTCCCGGTGTCGTCGACCGACACACCGACCGGGTAGTTGGTGCGGTCCAGGGATCCCAGCCAGCGGATGCCCAAGTCCTCCAGGGTGGCCGGGCCCCCGTCGCCCTGACGGGGCTCGAAGTACCGGTAGTTGATCATCGAACTGAACAGGGTGGCGTCGCTGTCCAGACCGCTGGACTGCTGGGCCAGGGTGAGTGCGCTCTGCTCGTAGGAGATCAGTTCCTTCAGGCCGGCGTCGACGTCGGACACCAGCTCCTGGACGCTGCGGTCGCGCAGCCGTACCCGCAGGGGCAGGGTGTTGATGAAGTTGCCCAGCATCCGCTCGACGCCGGGGACACCTTGGAGGCGCCCGGACAGGACGGTGCCGAACACCACGTCGTCGCGCCCGCTGGTGGCCGCGGTCACCAGGGCCCACGCGGCGTGGAAGAGGCCGGCGGGGCTGATGCGCAGGCGCCGGGCCTGCTCGCGCAGGTCGCGTGTCAGTCCGGCCGGGAGCGAGCGGCGCAGGTCGCGGACCCGGCTGCCGTCGCCGTGCACGTCCACCAGCTGGAACGGTGTGGTCGGCTCGGTGACGTCGCCCAGCTCCTGACGGAAGAAAGCCTCCGCGTCCTTGGAGGCCAGCTGATGCAGGGTGTGGCCGACGAAGTCGCGGTAGGCCGGGGGCGGGGCCAGCCGCTCCGGACGGCCGGCCATGTGGGCCGTCAGCTCGTCGAGGATGAGCCGCAGGGACGTCGCGTCCTCGATGAGGTGGTGCACGCTCAGCAGCAGGTAGCGCTGTGCGGAGTGCCGGTCGGCGGCCACCGCGAGCCGCAGCAGCGGCGCCCGGTCCAGGCTCATCGCGCCCGGCCGGGACAGCCAGGCGCGGGCCTGCCGCTCGGCGTCCTCGTCCGGGTCGAGACTCAGCCGCTCGACCTCCAGGCGTACGTCGCGCAGCACGACCTGCACAGGTTCGGGCAGGCCCTCGGTGACCACGGCGGTGCGCATCACGTCGTGGCGGTCCATCAGCGCCTGGAGGGCGGCCACGAAAGAGTCGCACACCTGCTGGTCAGGGGCGACGAGCAGGATCGGGATGACGTACGGGTCGTTCGCGGGATCCATCAGGTGATGGAAGAGGATGCCCTCCTGTGACGGCACGAGCGGGTAGATGTCCTGCACGTTGGGCGCGCCGCCGGGCACCTTCTCCACGACGGAGTCGATCTCGGCCTGGCCGAGCCGGACCAACGGCAGCATCTCCGGGGTGATCCGCTCGCAGTCGGGCGGCACCAGGTTGTCCGGGACCTGATAGGCGGGGCCGCCGGCCGTCCCGCGGTCGATCTCGGCTGCCAGGTCGGCCAGCGTGGGGCTGTTGAAGACGCTGCGTACGGTGACGTCCAGCCCGTGTTCCTTGAGCCGAGCTATCAGGACGGTGATGAGCAGGGAGTGCCCGCCCAACGCGAAGAAGTTGTCGTGGGCGCTGACGCGTCCCTCGTCGAAGTCCATCAGCTCCGCCCAGGCGGAGCTGAGAATCCGCTCGGTGGGGGTGCTGGGCGGCGTGTAATCGCGCTGGGCGTAGGCGTCGATCCCCGGAGCGGGCAGCGCCTTGCGGTCGAGCTTGCCGTTGGCGGTGATCGGCAGTCGCTCCAGTGCCACGAAGGCGCTGGGAACCATGTAGTCGGGCAGCGTCCGCCGCAGGTGGCGGGCGAGTTCGGCGCGGTGGTCGGCTGTTCCCGGTCCGTCAGCGGAGGGGGCACCGCCGGAGGGGGCGTCGGTCAGGACGACGTAGGCCACCAGTTTCCTGTCGCCGGGCTGGTCCTCTCGGGCCAGCACGGCGCAGGAGCGTACGGCGGGGTGTTCGGTGAGTTTCGCCTCGATCTCCCCGAGCTCGATGCGGAATCCACGGATCTTGACCTGCTCGTCGTTACGGCCCAGATACTCCAGCGTGCCGTCCGGGGACCACCGCGCCAGATCACCCGTCCGGTACATCCGCGCACCCGCGACACCACAGAACGGATCATCCAGGAAACGCTCCGCACTCAGCTCCGGACGATTCAGATAACCCCGCGCGACACCCGCACCACCCACATACAGCTCACCCACAGCACCGACCGGAGCCGGCTGACCGAAACGATCCAGAACATACGTCCGCAGATCAGGAATACGCCGGCCGATCGGACTCACCGACCGCTCCACATCCCCCTCACCCAACAACCGGTACGTCACATGCACCGTCGTCTCAGTGATCCCGTACATGTTCACCAGCTCGGTACCACGGTTCACCGAACGACCCATCCACGGCCGCAACGACGCCACATCCAGCGCCTCACCACCGAACACCACCACACGCAACCGATGCGCCGCCGCATCCTCACCCTGCGCCGCGATCAACTGCCGAAACGCACTCGGCGTCTGATTCAGCACCGTCACACCCGACGCACACAACAACTCATAGAACTCACCAGGACTACGCGTCACCGCCTGCGGAACCACCACCAGACGCCCACCGTGCAACAGAGCGCCCCACATCTCCCACACCGAAAAATCAAACGCGAACGAATGGAACAACGCCCACACATCCCGCTCACCAAAACGGAACCACTCATCCGTCGCAGTGAACAACCGCGCCACATTCCGATGCTCAACCATCACACCCTTCGGCACCCCCGTCGAACCCGACGTATAAATCACATACGCCAAAGACGACGACGACACACCCGGCACCACAACATCAGAAGAATCAAGCCCCGCCCACAGACCCGCATCCCCCCGCACATCCACCACCGGAACCGACGAAACACCAAACCCCTCAGGCAAAGGACCGTCCGTCAGCACCACACACGGCGCACTGTCCTCCAACTGATACCGCACACGCTCCACCGGCGACGACGGATCCAACGGCACATACGCACCACCCGCCTTCAAAACCGCCAGAACACACACCACAATCAACTCACTGCGCGGCAGACACAGAGCCACCAGAACATCCGGCCCCACACCCAGCCCACGCAAATACCGCGCCAGACGATTCGCCCGCTCGTTCAACTCCCCATACGAAACAAAACGACCCTCACACTCCAACGCCACCGCACCAGGAGACCGCGCCACAACCTCCTCGAACCACTCATGAACACAACGCCCCACCACACCAGAACCAGAAACCGTGCCGGAACCCGTGCCGGAAACAACACCCGGAACAGAATTCCACTCGACGAGGACCTGATGCCGCTCGGCCTCATCGAGGGTGCTGATCCGGGAGATCCGCTGCTGCGGTTCGGCCACGACGGCATGGAGCAAGGCGGTGTAATGGCGTACGAAGCGCCGGACGGTCTCCCGGTCGAACAGGTCGGTGTTGTACTCGACGGCGCCGATCAGTCCGTCGGGTGCCTCGCGCAGATCGAGCGTCACATCGAACTTGGTGATGTCGAAGTCGAACTCGATGAGGGAGACATCGAGGTCACCCAGGCGTACCTCACTGTCGGCCTGTGCCTCCTGGAGGACGAACGCCACCTGGAAGACCGGTGAGTGGCTGAGGCTGCGCTCCAACTGGAGCGCGTCGACCACGGCCTCGAACGGCACGTCCTGGTGGCTGTACGCCTGTAGGGCCACCTCCTTCACCCGTCCGAGGAGCTGGGCGAAGGTCGGGTCGCCCGACAGGTCGGCACGCATCACCAGGGTGTTGGCGAAGAAGCCGATCAGGCCCTCGGACTCGATGCGGTTGCGGTTGGCGACGGGGGTGCCGATGGGAATGTCGGTCTGTTCGCCGTAGTGGTGGAGCAGCAGAGCGTAGACCGACAGCAGTGTCATGTAGAGCGTGACGTCGTGCTGTTCGCCGAGCGCCTTGAGCCGCGTCAGCAGGTCCTTCGGGAGATGGAAGCGCTCGTGAGCGCCCTGGTACGTCTTGACGGCGGGACGCGCCCGGTCCGTCGGCAGGGACACCTGGGGGTCGATCCCGTCCAGCTGCTGCTTCCAGTAGCTCACCTGGCGGGCCTGGACCTCGTCGACCAGCCACTGGCGCTGCCAGTGCGCGTAGTCCGCGTACTGGATCGGCAGGGGCGCGAGCGGCGACTCCGCACCCGCGCAGAACGCCTCGTAGAGGGTGACCATCTCGCGGAAGAAGACACCGAGCGACCAGCCGTCGGACACGCTGTGGTGCATGGTCACGAGCAGGACGTGCTCCTGCTCGGACCGGCGCAGCAGGCGTACCCGGATAAGTGATTCGCGGGCGAGGTCGAACGGCTCCACCGCCTCGCGCTCGCAGATCGACGGGAGTTCGGCGGGGTCGGCGAGTTCCTCCTGCGAGACGATGAAGTCGCTGCCGTCACCGATGTCCTGGTAGGGCACTCCGTCCCGCTCCACGAAGCGGGTGCGCAGGACCTCGTGCCGCTGGACGATCGTCTCCAGGGCGCGCAGCAGCGCCGGGCGGTCGAGCGGCCCGCGCAGCCGCATGGCCATCGGGATGTTGTAGTACGCGCTGGTCCCGTCGAGCCTGGCCAGGAACCACAGTCGCTGCTGCGCGAAGGAGAGCCGGACCGGCCCGTCCCCGGTGCGGGGGTACGGACGGATGGCCTCCAGTGCGGAAAGGTCGACGCCCTGCTTCTTGAGCATCGCGACCAGGGCGCGCTGCTGCTTGGCGGGCAGGGACTTGATCTTCCTGATCAGTTCCAGCGAGTTGTCGTTGTTCGTTGTGCTCATGTTCGGCCCCGTGGTCATTAGATCTGGCCTTCCAACGCGTCCAGCTCTTCTTCGCTCATGCTCTCGATGAGGCCGATGCTCTCCAGGATCGTGGCCACGTCGAGCGCGCCCTCGGCCGACGCCATGGGGGCACGCCGTTCCAGCTCGGCGGCCATTTCCGCGAGTGTCGGACCGTCGAAGACGGCCTGGATGGGCAGTTCCGCGCCAGTCGTCTGTGCCAGGCGGTTGACGAGCCGGGTAACCAGCAGCGAGTTGCCTCCCAGCTGGAAGAAGTTGCTGTGGGCACCGAGGTCGTCGACGTCCGTGCGCAGGAGGTCTGCCCAGACGGCGGCGACGGTCCGCTCGGACTCGGTGCGCGGGGCGACCAGTCGCTCCGCGTTCCCGCGAAGACTCTCCGGAGCGGGCAGGGTGCGGTGGTCCAGCTTGCCGTTCTGGGTGAGCGGCAGTTCGTCGAGCAGGACGTGGGCGGCGGGGACCATGTACTCGGGCAGCGCCGCGCGCAGGGCGCTCTGGACGTCCCCGAGCAGCGCGGCGGAGCCGGACCAGCGGGTACCGGCCGTGGACGGCTCGTCGGCGCCGGCGACGTACGGTGCCTCGTCGGCCCGGCGCGCGTAGACGTTGTAGAGCGTGGTGTTGCGCAGCAGCCGGTTGTCCTGCTCGCAGACGACGTCGTAGCCGAGGGCCTTCAGGAGGGTGACGACCTTCTCCAGCTGTCCGTTGACGTCGTGGAGTTCCACCACAAGCTGGCGGATCTTGGGCCAGTCCCGCCAGTGGATGCCCTTGAGCACTTCGTACTCGGCGTTCTCCACATCGATCTTCAGGAGGTCGATCCGGTCGACCTCCTCCTCTTCGATGATCTCCGAGAGGGTCCTGAGGCTGCAGGTGAACTGCTCGCTGTCGAGCCGCGCGTCGACCAGTTCGTCCACGAGCTCGTCGCCGGCTGCCTCACCGTCAGTGCTGCCTGCTCCGTCCGTGGCCAGTTCCTCCTGGTTGCGGAGGTAGGAGCGGACCATCTCGTGCGCCTGCTCGACGGTGGTCACACTGGAGGAGATGACGGTGTTGTGCCGGTAGAAGGTGAAGGTCTCCTCCTTGGTCTCCGCGGCGAGACCGCACGCGTAGACCTTGGCGTCGAGGCCGTGGAGTTCCACGTTGCGGCGCAGCGAATCGAACACGGGCGGGATCGGTTCGAAGGCGTAGATCTTCGCGTCGGGGCAGCGGCTTCCGGCGAAGAGCGTGAACATGCCGATGTTGGCACCCACGTCGAAGATGCGGTCACCGTTGCGGATGGTGATCCCGTTCCGCAGGTATTCGAGGTTGGTGAAGATCTCCTCGTAGACGAATTCCGTCTCGCTCTTGTTCTGCTGGAAGACCGTCATGCCGTTGGGCAGTTCATAGGTCTGCGCGAGCGCTTCGGGCTCGGTGCGGCCCATGCGCAGCAGCTCGCGGACAGCGGGGGCCCGCTCGGCCGACGGCACCACATAAGCGACCAGACGGCGGTCCTGGTCGTCGTATTCGCGTACCACGACGCGGGCTTCCTGGACGGCGGGGTGTTCGGTGAGTTTCGCCTCGATCTCCCCGAGCTCGATGCGGAATCCACGGATCTTGACCTGCTCGTCGTTACGGCCCAGATACTCCAGCGTGCCGTCCGGGGACCACCGCGCCAGATCACCCGTCCGGTACATCCGCGCACCCGCGACACCACAGAACGGATCATCCAGGAAACGCTCCGCACTCAGCTCCGGACGATTCAGATAACCCCGCGCGACACCCGCACCACCCACATACAGCTCACCCACAGCACCGACCGGAGCCGGCTGACCGAAACGATCCAGAACATACGTCCGCAGATCAGGAATACGCCGGCCGATCGGACTCACCGACCGCTCCACATCCCCCTCACCCAACAACCGGTACGTCACATGCACCGTCGTCTCAGTGATCCCGTACATGTTCACCAGCTCGGTACCACGGTTCACCGAACGACCCATCCACGGCCGCAACGACGCCACATCCAGCGCCTCACCACCGAACACCACCACACGCAACCGATGCGCCGCCGCATCCTCACCCTGCGCCGCGATCAACTGCCGAAACGCACTCGGCGTCTGATTCAGCACCGTCACACCCGACGCACACAACAACTCATAGAACTCACCAGGACTACGCGTCACCGCCTGCGGAACCACCACCAGACGCCCACCGTGCAACAGAGCGCCCCACATCTCCCACACCGAAAAATCAAACGCGAACGAATGGAACAACGCCCACACATCCCGCTCACCAAAACGGAACCACTCATCCGTCGCAGTGAACAACCGCGCCACATTCCGATGCTCAACCATCACACCCTTCGGCACCCCCGTCGAACCCGACGTATAAATCACATACGCCAAAGACGACGACGACACACCCGGCACCACAACATCAGAAGAATCAAGCCCCGCCCACAGACCCGCATCCCCCCGCACATCCACCACCGGAACCGACGAAACACCAAACCCCTCAGGCAAAGGACCGTCCGTCAGCACCACACACGGCGCACTGTCCTCCAACTGATACCGCACACGCTCCACCGGCGACGACGGATCCAACGGCACATACGCACCACCCGCCTTCAAAACCGCCAGAACACACACCACAATCAACTCACTGCGCGGCAGACACAGAGCCACCAGAACATCCGGCCCCACACCCAGCCCACGCAAATACCGCGCCAGACGATTCGCCCGCTCGTTCAACTCCCCATACGAAACAAAACGACCCTCACACTCCAACGCCACCGCACCAGGAGACCGCGCCACAACCTCCTCGAACCACTCATGAACACAACGCCCCACCACACCAGAACCAGAAACCGTGCCGGAACCCGTGCCGGAAACAACACCCGGAACAGAATTCCACTCGACCAGCACACGTCTGCGCAGCCCGGCGCTCAGCACGGGCAGCTCCAGGGCCGGGCCCTCGGCCGACTCGTCCCCGGCAAGCGCGTCGATCAGGTTCGCCATGGCGGTTTCGAGGTAGTCGATGACCAGTTCGGCGTCCTGCGCCTGGTCGATCTGGGCGTCGAGCGAAAAGGAATGGCCCAGGTCGTCGACCGAGAGGGCGACCGGGTAGTTGCTGCGCTCGATCACGCCGGCCAGTGACCTGACGCCCGCGCGCTCCAGCTCGGAGTCGTCGATGCGGTCACCGGACTCCAGGTGCCGGTAGTTCAGGATCGCGTTGAACAGGGGCGTCTCGCGGGGCACGTCGCTGTGGCCGTGGGCGACGGCCAGCGGGGTCTGCTCGTGGCGCACCAGCTCCCGCAGTTCCTGGTCGACGGTGCGCACCAGGTCGCGCACGCTCGTGCCGTCGAGGCCGACGCGCACCGGGAGCGTGTTGATGAAGTTGCCGAGCATGCGCTCGATCCCGCGGGGACCCTGCAGGCGCCCGGACATCACCGTACCGAAGACCACGTCGTCGCGTCCGCTGCACGCCGACACGACCAGCGCCCAGCCGGCGTGGAACAGGGTCGCCGGGCTGACTCGCAGCTCCTTGGCGCAGTCCCTGATCCGCTGCCCGAGACGGCTGTCCAACGGGCGGCGCAGGTCCAGTACACGGCGGCCGTCGCCGTGCACGTCGTGCAGGCCGAACATCGCCGTCGGTTCCGTCACGTCGCCGAGCTGGGTCTGGAAGAAGCTCGCCGGATCGAGACTCTGGGCACGGTGGCGGACGTGCGCGATGAAGTTCCGGTACGGCACCGGCTCCGCGAGGTCGCTCTCCCTGCCCGTCATGTGCGCGACCAGTTCCTGGAACAGGAAGCCCAGCGAGGTGGCGTCGTCGATGACGTGGTGGAGGTTGAGCACCACGAACCACTCCGGGGTGCCGGGGCGGCGGGCGGCGCGGAGCCGGATGAGGGGTGCGCGGTCCAGTCGCATCGTCTGCGGCCGCGCCAGCAGCTCACGGATCTCTTCCTGGATGTCGGAGCCGGGGAGCACCTCGAACTCCTCCGCTTCGAGGTCGACGTGCCGGACCACGATCTGCAGGGGCTGCGGCAGCCCCTGGGTCAGGATCGCCGTGCGCAGCGCGTCGTGCCGTGCGACGACCTGCCGCAGGGCCCGTACGAAACCGTCCAGGTGCGCCCGGCTCTCGAAGGAGAACACACCGGAGAGCACGTAGGGGTCCCGGCCGCCCTCCTTGAGGTGGTGGAACAGCATCCCCTCCTGGAGCGCCGCCAGCGGGTAGATGTCCTGGAGGTTGGCGGCTCCGCCCGGCACCGCGGCGACGACCGTCGCCAGTTCGTCCTCGGTCAGTGACACGAGCGGGAGCATGTCGGGCGTGATCCGGGTACAGCCGGCGGGGATGCCGTTCGGCGGGACGGTGAACGGCTCGGCAGCCGCCTCGCCCGTCGTCGGGTCGTCCTGGGCCGCGGTCGCGGCGGAGTCGATCGTGACCGCCAGCTCGGCGAAGGTCGAGGCGCCGAACACGCTCTGGAGGTCGCAGTCGAGTCCGCTGTCGGCCAGTCGGGCGGTCAGCTTGGGGATGAGCAGCGAGTGGCCGCCCAGGGCGAAGAAGTTGTCGTTCACACCGATGCGTTGCTCGTCGAAGCCGAGCAGGTCGGAGCAGATCGCGAGCAGGGCCCGCTCGGTGTCGGTGCCGGGGGCGACGCGCTCGCCGACGACGCCGTACGCGCTCGAATCGGGTGCCGGGAGCGCCCTGCGGTCGAGCTTGCCGTTCGCGGTCAGGGGCAGCTCCCCCAGGCGGACCAGGGCGTTCGGGACCATGTGCTCGGGCAGCGTGCGGCCGAGGTGCCGGCTGAGCTCCTCGTGGAAGTCACCGGTGTGTTCCCGGTCGAGGACCACGTAGCCGACCAGACGCGGTTCACCGGGGCTGTCCTCGCGGACCAGTACGGCGCAGGCCCGGACGACCGGGTGCCGCGCCAGGCGCTCCTCGATCTCACCGAGCTCGATGCGGAAACCCCGCAGCTTTACCTGGTTGTCGATACGGCCGAGGTACTCCAGGGTGCCGTCCGCCATCCGCCGGACCAGGTCGCCGGTCCGGTACATGCGCGCGTCGGGGTCATCGGCGTACGGGTTCGGGATGAACCGCTCACGCGTCAAATCGGGGTTGTTCAGGTAGCCGCGGGCCAGGCCGGCACCGGCGATGTGCAGTTCGCCCACGCAGCCGACGGCCTGCAGCCGGCCGAAGTCGTCGAGCACATGGAGCTGGATGTTCTGGATCGGCCGGCCGATCGGCACGGTGCCGGTCGGCTCCGTGGAGGGCGGGCATGCCCAGTGGCTGACGTCGATGGCCGCCTCGGTCGGCCCGTAGAGGTTGTGCAGCCGTGCGCCGTGCACGGCGTAGTGCCGTGCGGGTAGCTCCGGGGGCAGGGCCTCGCCGCTGCAGAAGACCTGGCGGACGGAGGTGCACCGGGCCCAGCCGTCCTGGTCGAGCATCAGGCGCAGCATGGACGGGACGAAGTGCAGGGTCGTGACCCCGGCCGAGCGGATGAGGGAGATCAGGTGGTCGGGGTCCTTGTGGCCGGCGGGCTCGGCGAGGACCAGGCGGGCGCCCGTGATGAGAGGCCAGACGAACTCCCACACGGAGACGTCGAAGCTGAACGGCGTCTTCTGGAGCACGACGTCGTCGGTACCGAGGGCGTACTCGTTCTGCATCCACTCCATGCGGTTGACGGCCGCCCGGTGCTCGACCATCACTCCCTTGGGACGGCCGGTGGAGCCGGAGGTGTAGATGACGTACGCCAGGTGGCCGGGGTCGACGGTGGTGGTGGCAGGGGCCACGGCGCCGTCGGAGACATCGCCGGTCAGCCGGCCCCCGGCGTCGAGCCGGATCACCCGGTCGGCGCCGGACAGCACGGACGTGTCGGTTCCGGTCTGGGCCAGCAGAATGCGGGCGCCGGAGTCCTCGATCATGTACTGGAGGCGCTCGGCCGGGTAGCCGGGTTCGAGGGGCAGGTAGGCGCCGCCCGCTTTCATGACCGCCCACAGGCCGATCACCATCTCGAAGGAGCGTTCCATGCAGACGCCGACGACGGTGTCCGCCGTGACGCCCCGGTGCCGCAGCTCACGGGCGACGGCGTCGACCCGAGCGCCGAGTTCCTCGTACGTCAGCGTCCGTCCGCCCAGCTCGAGGGCGGTGCGGTGGCCGTGGCGGGCCACGGCGGCGTCGAGGAGGTCGGGCAGGCTGCGGTCGTCGGAGTAGGGGCGACGGGTGTCGTTCCACTCGTCGAGCAGCTGATGACGTTCCTCGTCGGACAGGTGCGACGCCTCGGAGAGCAACTGCCGGGGTTCGGCCACCAGTGACCGCAGCAGGCGCCGGTAGTGGTCGAGGAAGCGCTCGACGGTCTCGGCGTCGAAGCGCTGGGCGTCGTACTTGAGGTGCAGCGTGTAGTCGTCGGCCGCGTTCTCGAAGACCTCCAGGTGGAGCTTGAACTCGCCCTCCTGGGAGATCCGGTCGACGAACCGGAGGGACCGGGCGAGGCCGAGGCCGCGGACCTCGTCCGTCACGTGCATCATGCGCTTGTTCTGGAAGACGTACGAGACCTGGAAGACCGGTGAGTTGTCGGGGTCGGTCCGCAGGCTCAGGTCCTGCACCATGCGCGGGAACGGGTAGGCGGCGTGGTCGAGGCCGTCGGCCATGACCAGCGTCAGCTCCCGCACGAAGTCGGTGAACGGCTCGTCACCACGCACCCCGTGCCGGACGGGCACCATGTTGACGAAGTAGCCGACCGAGTCGTCGTAGGCGGCGCCCGGCCTGCCCATGGAGGGGACGCCGACGATCAGGTCGCGTTCTCCGCTGTAGCGGTGCAGGAGCAGTTCGTACACGGCGAGGAAGAGGACGGCGGGCTTGATGCCGTGGGCGGCGCACAGGTCGCGCACCTCGGCGGCGAGCTCCGGGGTGAGCGCGAGCCGGGCGGTCTCTCCGGCTGCGGCGGTGCCCGGCGCGGGCGCCCGCTCGATGCCGAGGCGCAGCACGGGAAGGGGGCCCGCCAGGGTGTCCTGCCAGAAGGCGCGGTGGCGTGCGCCTTCCGGCCCGGCGAGGAGGTCGGCCTCCCAGCGGACGAACGCGTTGTAGTTGTCCTGCCGTCCGGAGGTGTCCTCCGGGGTGCGGCCCTCGAGCAGCGCTTCGTACGCCTGGAGGAGATCACGCAGGAGGACGGGGGTGGAGGCGCCGTCGAACACCAGGTGGTGGAAGACGAGCAGGACGAGGGTGTCGGGCGCGTCGGCCGAGCCCGTCGAGTAGACGAAGGCACGCGCCAGCGAGTCCCGGGCCAGGTCGAACGGTGCCTTGGCCTGCTCGCGCACGAGCGTGAGCAGGACTTCCTCGGGGAGGCCGGAAGGCACCGGCTGGTGGCGGAAGCGGATGTCACCGGAGGTCCGCGGCACCAGGTAGGGGGTTCCTTCGTCCTCCACGACCACGCTGGACAGCGGGGTGTGGCGGCCGACCACCAGCTCGAACGCCTCGTGGAACACCGCGACGTCGAACGGCGCGGAGGTGCGGAAGCAGACCGGGACGTTGTACACGTCCGAGTCGGGGCGCAGCTTGTGGAGGAGCCACAGCCCCTTCTGTCCTTCGGACAGGGGGTACCTGTCCGGGGCGTCCGTCCGGGACGCGTCCTGAAGCCGCTCGTAGAAGGCGAGCACGTCCTCGGCGGAGTAGATGCCCGCCTTGAAGCCCGCCAGAATCTGGTCCTCGTTCACGCGCCCGGTGCTTCCTTCATGAGTGCTTTCAGGTCTTCGAGTCCGACGTCGCCCTGCCGGAACGCTTCCAGGGCCTTGGCCCTGGCCTCCCGTACGTCGTCGGTCGTTTCGGGGGTGGGTGGTGCGACAGCCTCGGGTGCGCGCTTGGCGGTGAGTACCGCCGTGATGCGCTCCAGCGTGGCCAGCTCCACGATCTCCCGTGTGGTGAGGGTCAGGCCGAGATCGGCCCGGACCGCGCGCTGGAGACGGGCCCACAGGATCGAGTCGACGCCGACGCCGTGCAGGTCCTTGTCCATGGGGAGTTCACCGGCGTCCAGCCCCAGCGCCTCGGTGAAGTAGTCCGCGAGGTAGCGGCCGATGTCCTCACCGGGGTTCCGGGCCGGGCCGGGGCCGCCGGGATCCTGGGCCCGGCCGGTGCTTGCGGCGGCGGATGCCGAGGCGGGCGAGGCGGTGGCCCCGGGACGCGACACCGTTCCGGCTCCCGGCTCGGCCTCGGGCCGGGGTCCGGGCCGTCTCCGGGGGACGCCCGGTCGGCTCGTGTCCGGGGTGGCCTGTGTCTGTGACGGCTTCGGCCTGCCGGTGTACCCGACCCAGTAGCGCTTTCGGCGGAACGCGGTCGTCGACAGCGCCACCGGGCGGCGGCGCCGTCCCTCGTACAGGTCGCTCCAGGTGACCCGGCCGCCCCGCACCCACAGCGCGGCGAGCCGGTCCAGGTCGCCGTCGGCGAAGAGGCCGGCGACGAACGCCTCACCGTGGCTGCCCGAGAGCAGATCGCCCAGGGGCCCCGCGCCGTCCTCGGCGTTGCCGAGGTGGAGCTGGGCGGACGGCTGACCGGACTCCAGGAAGCCCGCCAGTGTCCGGCGCAGTTCCGCGTGGGATCCCACGACGAACGCGAGCCGCTCCGCCCGCGCGTCCCGCCCCACTTGGAGGGTGTGGGCGAGGTCCGCCAGGTCGACGGAGTCGTCGCTCCCGACGAAGTCGTGCAGCATCCGCACCGAAGCGCGCAGCCGCTCGGGATCGTGCGCGGAGAGCACGATCAACTGCGGTCGCGTCGCGTACGGGCCGGTCTCGGCGTCCGGCGCGAGGAAGCCGTCGGCGGTTTCGGGCTCGGGGGCCTCCTCCACGACCATGCTGACGTGGCTGCCGCCCGCTCCGACGGAGTTGATGAGCGCGCGCCGGGGAGCGCCGTCCTGCCCCTGGCGGGGCCGCCAGTCGCTCAGGCCGTCGCACAGTCGGAGAGGGCCGTCTTCCAGCCGCAGTTCAGGGTTGGGCGTGCCGATGGACACCTGCGGGACCAGTTCCCGATGGCGCAGCTGCATGACGACCTTGGTGAGCTGGGCGATACCGGAAGCCGCCTCGGGGTGCCCGAGGTTGGCCTTCACCGAGCCGAGCGCGACGGGCTCCGTGACGGAGCCGAACACCTCACGCAGGGCGCTGAACTCGACGGCGTCACCGAGCGCCGAACCGTTGGCCGCCGCCTCCACGTAGCCGATCGTGGCGGGGTCGCTGCCCGCCCGCTCCAGTGCCCGCCGCATCACGTTCACCTGCGTCCTGTGGCTCGGCGTCATGAACCGGTTGGCCCGGCCGCCGTGCAGGGAGGCGCTGCCCTTGATGACGGCGTGGACGGTGTCCCCGTCCCTGCGCGCGGCTGCCAGCGGCTTGAGCAGCACCGCACCCACGGCCTCGGCGGGCAGGTAGCCGTCCCCGTCGCGGAAGCTGCGGCTGCCCGGGTGGCTGCCCAGGAGCCGGCTTTGGGACAGGGCGACGTACTTGTCCGGGTGGACCGTCAGGTTCACGCCTCCGGCGATCGCCAGCTCGGTGTCGCCGCGCAGCAGATCGGCGCAGGCCAGGTGGATCGCGGTCGCCGAGGAGGCGCACATGCTGTCCACAGCCAGGCTCGGTCCTTCGAGGCCGAAGAAGTACGAGACCCGGTTGGCCATGAGGTTGTACGACGCGGTCGAGGTCAGCGCCGAGCGTACGACGTCTTCGGCATCCGCCCGGTACATCTGGTACATCGAGCCGACGTAGACGCCGACGCGCCGGTCGTGGCGCCGCTCGATGGTCTCCTGGGTGACCCCGCTCCGCTCCAGGAGCTCCCAGACCGTCTCCAGGAAGAGCCGCTGCTGCGGGTCCATCGTCTCGGCCTCCCTCGGCGAGATGCCGAAGAGGAGCGGATCGAACTGGTCGATCCCGTCGAGGAACCCTCCCCACTTGCAGTAGCTCTTGCCGAGCGCGTCCTGGTCCGGGTCGAACAGCTCCTCGTGGTTCCAGCGGTCGGCCGGGACCTCGGTGACGCAGTCGTCACCGGAGCGGAGCCGGGCCCACAGGGCGTCGGGGTCCGGGGCGCCCGGATAGCGCCCGCTGATCCCGATGATTGCGATGTCGTCGCCGCAGGTTCCCTCCCCGGCACGGGCGGCACCCCCGGCTGCGGTGCCGGTGGCGGTGACGTGACGGATGTCGCCGCCGGATGCGGTGCTGCCGCTGCCGTCGTGGTCGTTCCGGGGGTGGCCGGAGCGGGAGCGCAGTTCACCCCTCACCCGTGACGGAGCCGACGTCGGGGCGGCCGCAGGCGCCGTCTGCGGTGGTGGTTCCCGCCTCGCGGATCCTGTGTCGGTGCCGGCAGGCGAACCGGTATCGGCGCCCGTGGAGGTGCCGGTACCGGTCCCGCCGAACAGCGCACGCAGCCCGGCCTCGTGCCGGGCAAGGAAGTACTCCGCCAGCGCGCGGACCGTCTGCACCTCGAAGAAGAGCGTCTTCGGCAGTGCGCCGAAGGTCTTCTCCAACTGAGCGATCAGGTTCATCGCCACGACGGAGTCCATGCCGTAGCGCTCCAGCGGCGTGTGTGCGTCCAGGCGGTCGGGACCGAGCTTGAGGGCGGCCGCCAGCTCGCGGCGGAGGTGGCGCACGGTCCTGTCGTACAGAACCTTGTCGTGCGGCGCCTGTTCACGCCGGTCCCTGTCGTGCGGAACCTCGTCGTGCGGCGCCTGTTCACGCCGGACCTGGTACTGCGGGGTACCGGCCTGCGCCCGCTCTCCGGTCAGGCGCGGCAGCAGCGCCTCCCGCTGCCCGGCCACGACCAGGAGCCTGCCCTCCCGCAGACCGGTGCCCAGCTCCGACAGACCGGTCCGCAGGGCGTGGAGCCCGCTCGCGGTGTCCAGCGGCAGGAGATCCATACGCCGCAGCTGCTCCTCGGTCGCCTCGTCCACCCGCATTCCGCCGTCCGCCCAGAGCGGCCAGTTGACGGACAGAGTCCTGCCATGCCGCAGCCCGGCGTCCGCGAGGCGGTTGCGATGGGCTGTGTAGGCGTCCATGAAGGCGTTGGCGGCCGCGTAGTCGGCCTGCCCCGGGTTGCCGAGGGCGCCCGTCATGGAGGAGAAGCAGAGGAAGACCTCCAGCGGTTGGTCCCGGGTCAGCTCGTCGAGATGGACCAGCCCCGCGACCTTGGGCGCGAGGACCCGCTCCAGCTCCTGAGGCGTCTTCCTGATCACGAAGTCGTCGTGCAGGACGCCGGCGCCGTGCACGATGCCGGTCAGCGGCCCGTGGGTGCGCGCGACGTGCTGGAGCAGACGCTCGACGGCGCCGCGGTCGGCGACGTCCATCCGCTGGTGGTCCATCCGCAGCCCCGCGGCCCGCAGGGCGTCGACGGCGTGCCGCTGGTGCTCGGTGAGCGCGGACCGGCTGGTGAGGACCACGGTCGCGCCCCCGGTCGAGGCGGCGATCTCCTCGGCGGTGATCAGGCCCAGGGCGCCGGTGCCGCCGGTGATCAGGTAGACGCCGTCCGTGCGCCAGGAGGACTCCGTCACCGCGCGGGGCGCGGCAACCACTTCCTCCAGGCGCCTGACCTGACGCCGGCCGGCACGGTAGCGCACCTCCGGGCTGCCGGCACCGGCCGGCTCCGCGCGCAGCCGGTCGGCGACGACGGCCGGTACGGCGGTGTCCAGGCAGTCGATCAGTCCGGTGCGCAGCTTGGGGTTCTCCAGCGTCACGGTCTTGAGCAGACCGCTCAGCCCGCCGAACACGGCCCGGCGCTCGTGCTCGTCCTCGCCGGGAACTCCGACGAGGACGACCTGGAGCAGCGCGGAACCGCGCACTCCGCGCTCCAGCAGAGTGCGTGCCCGGGCGAACACGCGCTGCGCCGCGACCAGGTACTGGCTGTCCAGCGGGTCGTCGTCCGTGAGTTCGACGACTTCGTGGTGCACCGAGGCGGGCAGCGCCGCCGTCAGCGCGCGCGCCTCCGCGGCCACGAAGGTGACGAGGACGACATGACGCTCGTCGACGTCGTCGCCGGCCGTGAGAACTGCGGCAGCCTTCTCCGGCTCCCACACCGGCCGCAGCAGCATCAGGTGCCCGGACCCGGAAACCGAACCGGGTCCTGAACCGGACTCGGATGCGGACCTGGCGCCCGGCGAGGTCGGGGTCGTGGTCCCGGTCGTCCCAAGCGCGGACGCGGTCTCCGCCACGGGGCCGACGGGCGCGGGCAGTTCCCGCAGGGCAAGGCCGCGCAGCTCCACGCAGATACGGCCGTGCTCGTCGTACACGTCGATGTCGTAGGTCCGCGTGCCGGAGCGGAGCCACACGTGGGCCCGCTCGGGCGTGGCGGCGTGGACCTGCACGCTGTCCAGGGCGAACGGCACCATGGCGGCCGCCGGGCCCGGCACAGCGGCGCCGCCGCGGACCAGACCGATACCCGCCTGCAGGGCCCCGTCCAGGATGCTCGGGTGCAGGCACAGCCCCTCGGCCGCGGTCCGGACACCGTCCGGCGTGCGCAGGTCGGCGAAGACCTGCGAGCCGCCGTCGCTCGCGTCGTCGTCGCCGGCCACGAGACACTCGATGCTCCGGTAGGCCGGGCCGTAGTGCAGGCCCTTGCCGGCGAAGTCCGCGTACACCCGGACACCGTCGAGCCGTTCCCCCGCGCACCGCGCCCGCAAGGTGTCCAGGGACACCTCGTACCGTCCGGGCACCTCCTGGAGGAGGGTCGCCCGGCCTCGTCCGGCCAGTTCCTCGCGATCGTCGCCGCCGGTGCCCGTCACATACAGCTCGTACTCGGTCTCGTCGCCCTCCAGCACCCGCAGCCGCAGGTTCAGCACCAGCTCGCCGCCCTCCAGGGCGACGGGCCGCAGCCACACGATGTCGTGCAGCCGGACGCGGCCGGGCTCGGTCAGCTCGAAGGCCCGGGCGACGGCCTCGCGGGCCATCTCCAGTTGCGCCACGGCCGGCAGCACATACCTGTCACCGACCCGGTGGTCACGCAGGAAGGGCTCCGAACCGTCGAAACGGGTACGGAAGGCCAGCGCGAAGGCCGTTGAGTCGTTGCGGTGCAGCAACGGGTGCAGGACCGCCTCGGACGGCACGGACGTCCCGACCGCACCGATCCGCGAGGCGACAGCCACGTCGGTGTCGATGCCGGAGTCCGAGTCGATGTCGAGCCAGTGGCGCTCGCGGGCGAAGGGATAGCCGGGCAGGCCGATGCGCCGGGGCCGCGCTCCGCCCACCGGGTACAGCCGCTCCCATACGACGGCCTCTCCCCTGACCCACCGGTGCGGCAACCGGTCGGGGTCGTTCTCGGTCTCCGGGTCCGCTTCACCCTGTGCGAGGGCGGTGCGGGTGTCCTGACCGGGGCGTACGCTGCCACGGGCCCAGTCGCCGGGTCCGGCGGGGTCGGCGAGGAACGCGTCGAGCCGCCGCCCGACGGACTCCAGCGAGCCGGCCGTGAAGGCCAGCCGTTCGTCAAGGGCGACTCGGCCGGTCTGCAGCGTCCACGCGAGGGACGGCAGATCGTCGTCGGTCAGTTCGGCGACGCGGGCCCGAAGCCGCCGGGCCTGCTCCACCAGCTGCTCATCGGTCGCCGCCGAGAGCGGGAGCACGGCGGTGCGGCGACCGGACGCCACGGCTGTGTGCGCCGGCGTCTGCTCACCCGCCCCCGGCTGGTACTCGGCGATGATCACATGGGCGTTCGAGCCGCCCGCGCCGAAGCTGGAGACTCCGGCGATGCGCGGCCCGTGCCACGGTTCCAGCCGCTGCTGGACCCGGAACGGCGTCCCGTCGAAGTCGATGTGCGGGTTGAGCGTGCTGGAGTGCAGGCTCGGAACCAGCTCACCGTGGCGCATCTGGAGCAGCACCTTGGTGACACCGGCGATGCCTGCCGCGCTCTCGCAATGGCCGATGTTGGACTTGACCGAGCCGATCGCGCAGTTCTGCGGGGGCAACGCGCCACCGGTACGGCGGAACGCCTTGACCAGGCCGGCGAGTTCGATCGGGTCGCCCAGTGAGGTGCCGGTGCCGTGCGCTTCGAGGTAGCTCATCGAGGCCGGGTCGACCCCGGCCCTGTGGAGCGCCCGGGCGATCACATCGCCCTGGGCGACGGGGCTGGGCACCGAGAAGCCGTGGGTCCTGCCACCGTGGTTGAGGGCGGTGCCCTTGATGACTCCGTGGATCCGGTCGCCGTCGGCGAGGGCACGGGCCAGCGGCTTGAGCAGTACGGCGCCCACGCCCTCGCCGGGCACGTAGCCGTCGCCCCCTTCGCCGAAGCTGCGGCAGCGGCCGTCGCTCGCGGCGAACCTGCCCTGGCTCAGCATCAGGTACTTGTTCGGATGGACGCTGACGTTGACACCGCCGGCGATCGCCGATTCGCACTGGCCGCTCTTGATTGCCTCACAGGCGAGGTGGATCGCGGTCAGCGAGGACGAGCACATGGTGTCGACGGCCATGCTCGGGCCGTGGAAGTCGTAGAAGTACGAGACCCGGTTGGCGATCGAGGACGGGCTGCCCGAGAGCGCGACCTGGTGCCCTCGCGCCTGCGCCTGGGCACCGTGCAGCTGATACTCCTCGTACATCACGCCGACGAACACGCCCACCTTTCCCGCCTGCACGACGGACGCCTCGGCGCCGCGCTCGGCGGACTGCCGGGCGAGGAGTTCACCGGTGTATCCGGCGTCCTCCAGCGTGTGATGGACACACTGGAGGAACAGGCGTTCCTGGGGATCCAGGTACTCGGCCTCACGTGGCGAGATGTTGAAGAAGAGGGGGTCGAACCGGTCGACGCCGTCGAGGAAGCCACCCCACTTGCAGGCAGCGTCACCGTAGTCGCGGTGGTCCCAGCGGTCCGCCGGGATCTCCGTGATGCAGTCACGACCGGAGCGGAGGTTCTGCCAGAACCGGTCCAAGTCCTCGGCCTGCGGATACCGACCGCTGATCCCGACGATCGCGATGTCGGTCACGGCGTCGTCCGGGCCGGCCGGACCGGCCGCAACGGCCTGGCTGAGCGGCGCTGCGGCGGGCTCAGCCGCATCCGCACCAGTGCGGGAACCGGCATCGGTATTGGTATCGGCATCGGCGGCCAGCGCGGTGTGCAGCCGTTCCGCGTACTCCTCGGCGAAGTGATCGCTCAGCGCGCGGATGGTCCGCACCTCGAAGAACAGGGTCTTGGGCAGCAGACCGAAGGTGCCCTCCAGGTGGCGCGTGAGCTCCATGGCCATCATGGAGTCCATGCCGTAGTGCTCCAGCGGAGTGTCGACGTCCAGCCGTTCGGCGTCGACCTGGAGCGCCGTGGCGAGCTGGCGGCGCATGTAGGGCACGGCACGGTCGGCGAGCGGCGCTCCGCCCGGCGCGTCCTGGCCTGAGGGGGCCCCGGCAGGGGCGGACACCGGCTCGGCGAGGACCCTCGCGGGAGTGGGGACCGGCTCGCCGGGGAGTACCCGTGCGCTCAGTCCGGTGAGTTCCACGCACACCCGCCCGTGCTCGTCGACGAGCGTGACATCGAGCTTGGCCGAGGCGTCCTCGGGGCGGGCCCCGCCCTGATACCTGATCCAGGCGTACGCGGTCGCCGGGGTCGCGGCGAGCACGTCGAGTCCCTGGAGCGCGAAGGGCAGCGCGGGCCTGGCCGAGCGCCCGTCGCGGCCGTCCCCGCCGTCGGCCAGGAGTTCCAGGCCGATGGTGGCCTGGAGGGCTCCGTCGAGAATGCTGGGATGGAGACCGTAGGAGGCCGTTCCATCCTCCTCCGCGGACTGCGGCAGACGCAGTTCGGCCAGCACCTGGGGCCGTCCGACGGCGTCGGCGCCCACGGTCAGCCCGGCCAGCGAACGCTGTGCCGGGCCATAGCCCATGCCCGCCCGGTCGTACAGGTCGTAGATCTCCGCCGAGGAGAAGGCCGATCCGGCGCATGCGCGGCGCAGTTCGCCGAGCGGGAGTGCCGGGCGGCCGGCCGGCGCGGCCGGTGAAGCCGCCCGGCCCTGGCTGCACAGGGTGCGCGCGCCGTCGGTGTCGACGCTGTGGATGGTGTACGCGTATCCGGAGGCGGCCGCGTCCGAGCCGTCGGTCAGGGGCCGGAGGCTCAGCCGCAGGTCCAGCCGGTTCCCGCGGCAGACCGCGGGCCGCAGCCACACGATGTCGCCGAGGCGTACGCGCTCCGCGGCGTCTTCACCCAGGGCCCGGACGACTGCCGCCCGCGCCATTTCGAGGTGCGCGGCGCCGGGCAGGACAGGAGCGCCCAGCACCTGATGGTCTCTCAGGAACGGCTCGGTGCCGTCGAAGACGGTTTCGTACACCGACGTGACGGTGTCGTCCGGGCCGTTGTCACCGTCGTCGGCCGGCAGGTCGCGATGCAGCATCGGGTGAGCCGGCACGGAACGGTGCGGCGCCGAGGGGTACTGCATTGAGGGATGCGGGATCGAGAGGGCCGCCGGCGTCGCCGCGCCCTGCGCGCCCCGCCCGGCCCAATAGCTCTCCTGCGCGAACGGATAGGTCGGCAGGGCCGTGCGCCTCGGCCATGGGGCCCGCGCGTACCACCGCTGCCAGTCGACGGGGTGGCCCGCCACCCATCGGGCGAGGGCGTGGTCGTACTGACCGGACATGAGCCAGTGGTCCGCCTCGGCGAGCCGGCCGGCGTCGGGCCGGGCCGCCGCGGTCGCGGAGGTGCGCCGGGGCACGGTGCCCCGATGCCAGCCGGCGTGGGTGTCCGGGCTCTCGACGAAGGATGTGAGCCTGCGCTCCAGTTCCGTCACGGAGACGACGAGGGTCGCGAGCCTCTCCTCCATCACATCGCGCCCCACCTGGAGCGTGAAGGCGAGGTCGGACAGCTGGACGGATCCGAGTGGCTGGTCCCGCAGGTGGTCGCGCAGCCGCCGGGCCTGCTCGATCAGCTGCTGCCCGGTGCGGGCCGACAGAGTGACCAGGGCGGGACGGGAGGCGGAGCGCGAGTCCACGGACGGCGCAGGGGCGTACTCCTCCAGCACCAGATGGGCGTTCACGCCACCGAATCCGAAGGAGCTGACACCGGCCCGGCGCGGGATGTCCCTGCCGTCGGCGTCATGGGGCCGTTCCCAGGGACGGCGCTCGCGCACGACCTCGAAGGGGCTTCCCCCGAAGTCCAGATAGGGGTTGAGTTCCTCGCAGTGCAGGCTCTCGGCCAGCGTGGCGTGGCGCATCTGGAGCAGCACCTTGACGACTCCGGCCACACCGGCGGCCAGTTCGAGATGCCCGATGTTGCTCTTGACCGATCCGAGGCCGCAGGGGGCGGGTTCGGACAGCGTGCCCGGCTTGCCCGCCGTCTCCTCGTACAGCGCCTCGAAAGCGCTCTTGAGTCCGTTGAGTTCGACGGGGTCGCCCAACTCGGTGCCGGTGCCGTGCGCCTCGATGTAGGTCACGGTACGGGGGTCGATGCCCGCCTCGCGGTAGGCGGCCTTGAGCAGCTCCGCCTGTGCGTGGGGGTTGGGCGCGGTCAGTGAGTGGGCCCGGCCGCCGTGGTTGACGGCCGTACCGCGGATGACGCCGAGGACGCGGTCGCCGTCGCGTTCCGCCCGGTCCAGGGGCTTGAGGACCAGGATGCCCACGCCCTCGCCCCGCACATAGCCGTTGGCCTGCGCCGAGAAGGTCTTGCAGCGGCCGTCCTCGCAGAGCATGCCCGCGCGGCTGTACCCGATGTGCAGATCCGGGCTGACGATCGTGTTCACGCCGCCGACCAGGGCGAGGCCGCTCCGGCCGCTGCGCAGCAGCTCGACGCCACGGTGGATGGCCACCAGCGAACTGGAACACGCGGTCTCGACCGGCTCGCTCGGGCCGTGCAGATCGAGGAGATAGCTCACCCGGTTGGGGCCGACGGACCCGGAGACCCCGGTCGCCGCGTAACCGTCCTCGCCCTGCCGCTCCTGGAGGACCAGGTTGCCGTAGCCGCTGGGGGCGGTACCGACGATGACGGCGGTGTCGCTGCCTGCCAGGCTCGACGGCGCGTACCCGGCGTCCTCCAGTGCTTGCCAGGCGTGGGTGAGCAGAAGCCGCTGCTGCGGGTCCATGGCGAGGGCCTCGCGCGGCGAAATGCCGAAGAAGAGCGGGTCGAAGCGGTCCGCCCCGTCGAGGAAGCCGCCCCAGCGCACGTGCTTCCTGTTGCCCGGCGTGGCCGGGTCGTCGTGCATGGCCCGCCAGTCCCAGCGGTCCTGGGGTATCTCGGTGATGCAGTCCCTGCCGTCGCGCAGGTTGTTCCAGAACGCGGCGAGGTCGGGGGCCTGCGGGAAACTTCCGCTGACGCCGATGATGGCGATCGGCATCGCCGCGCCCGCGTCCTGTGCCACCGCCCCTCGGGCGGGGGCGGTGGCCGGCCCGGATGCGGGGACGGTGGCCGTCTCTGACACGGAGGCGGCCGCGGGGCCGGATACGGTGATCGGCTCGGGTACGGGAGCGGCGGCCGACGCGGATTCCACGGCCGTGATCCGGTCGGCGTACGTCGCGGCCAGATGGGCGGCGACGCTGTCGACGGTCCGGTACTCGAAGAACACGGTGGGCGCCAGGCTCACACCGAAGCGGTCGCCGAGCCGGCCCGCCAGCTCGGTCAGACTGATCGAATCGAAACCGTACTCACCGAACTCACCGTCCACGTCGATCTCGTCGGCCGGAACCTTCAGTTGCGCCGACACCTCCGCGATCAGTGTTCCACGGGCCGTTTCCAGCGGGTCGGGCGTGCCGGGAGTGCGGCCGGCCGCACCAGTGGCGTCCCGCGGAGCGGTCTCGGGGCCGCTCCTGGCGAGGTGCGCGGCGAGCCGGGCAGGTGTGGTGTGCTCGAAGAACACGGTCGGTGCCAGGCTCAGTCCGTAGCCGTCGCCGAGCCGGCCCGCCAGCTCGGTCAGACTGATCGAATCGAAACCGAACTCACCGAACTCACCCTCCACGTCGATCTCGTCGGCCGGAACCTTCAGTTGCGCCGACACCTCCGCGACGAGGGTGCGCTGCCACATCTCCTGTGCCTCACGGACCGACGGGCGCGGCGTGTCTGCGGCGGGGGCCGCGGACGCCGGCAAGGGAGTCGGGGCCTGGGCGGGAGCGGAGACCGGCGAAGGAGGGGTGAGGGCGGCGGAAACGGCAGTGGCAGGCCGGTCGGTCTGCGCCGACAGGCGGGTGAGCAGCAGCTCGCGGTCGCCGCAGAGCACGAGCGTGTGCCGACGGCCGTCCGCGACTGCGGCCGTCAGCGCCCGCAGCGCGTCCCTGGTACCCAGCGGGGTCACACCCAGGTCGCGCAGCCGGGCCAGCATCGTGTCGTCGACGCGCATGCCGCCGTCCGCCCACAGTGGCCAGCCGATCGACAGGGCGCGACCGGACCTGGTGCCCCGCGCGGCCAGTTCGCCGCGGTGCGCGACATAGGCGTCCATGAAGCCGTTGGCCGCCGCGTAGTCCGCCTGCCCCACGTTGCCGAGCGCGGCCACGGTGGACGAGAAGACGATCAGCTGGTCCAGCGGCTGGTCCACGGTGGCCTCGTCCAGGTTCACCAGGCCCGAGGTCTTGGGCGCGAGGACGGCACGCAGTTGCTCGTCCGTCTTCGTGGCGAGGTAGCCGTCGTGGAGCACTCCGGCGCAGTGGACGATCCCGTGGATCGCGCCGTGGCGTGACACGACGTCGGCGACGAGGGCGTCGACGGCCCTGCGGTCGGTGACGTCGGCCCTGCGGTACTCGACCATGACGCCCGGCGCTCCGACGGAACCGAGCTCACGCAACCGGGCGGTGTCGGGTTCAGAGCGGCCGACCAGGACGATCGTGCCCCGGTGAAGAGTCCGGGACAGCTCTTCGGCGACGATCCGGCCCAGTCCGCCGAGTCCACCGGTGATCAGGTGGACGCCGCCTTCGCGCCACGGGGCGGCAGCCGTGCCCCCGGCTTGCGGCTGCGGGAGGAATTCCGCCAGCCGGCGGACGTACCGCCTTCCGTCGTGGTGGCGGATGTCGTGCTCGGCGTGGTCGCGGGCGTCCGCGTCGATGGCTCCGGCGAGCGCGGCGGCGGACGTGGGATCGGTGTGATCGAAGCGGTCGAGGTACTCGACGCACTGGGTCCGCAGCCAGGGATGTTCGAGTGCGGCCGTGCGCAGCAGGCCGGACACCCCGGTCGGTACCCGGGCGGCCGAGGAGCCGTGCCCGAGGACGACGAGCTGCACGAGGCGCTCGCCGGTGGCGCCGCGCTCGGCGACGCGGGTGCGTATCCCGCTCAGCAGGGTCTGCGTCAACCGCAGGTACTCGGCGTCCAGCGGGCGATCAGCGACCGGTTCGAACGTCCGCAGCTCGGCGCCCCGGGGCAACAGCGCGGACAGGGCGCGTACCGAGGAGTCGGTGAGACCGGCGCCGACCAGCCACACGTCGTGGCCGTCCGGGACGGCGAGCCCACCGGAGGGAGCGGCTCGCAGCTCCCAGCGCGGCTCCAGCGTCAGCACGGCGCCGCCGGCCGTGACCGGCGCGGGCGTCCGGCCGGCCGTGGCCGCGCCGTCGCCGGCACCGCTCCGGGCGGTCCCCGACACGTCGCGGGCCGGATGCAGCCAGTAGGGGTCCTTGGCGAACGGATAGGTGGGCAGGGAGATTCTGCCCGGCTTGTGCCCGTCCGCGAACAACAGCTCGAACGCGACGGCCCCGCCCTGCGCGTACTGCTCTGCGAGCGATTCCAGGCGGCGCGGATCCGTCTGCTCCAACGCCGTCCCGTCCGGCTCCCGCTGCGGGCGCTGCGGCTTGTTGTCACCGGTCCTGACGGCCGGCGCGCTGCCGGAGTCCAGCCAGGCGCGCAGCGTCCGGACGGCCTGCCCCGGAGTGTTCGCCACGTAGGCCAGGCGGTGGCGGAAGTGCTTGCGGCCCTGGAGCAGGGTGGCGCTGAGGTCCCGCAGGCTCTCCCCGGGGTGGCCCTCGATGTGGGCGACGAGCCGGCGCGCCTGTTCCTGGAGCTGCGCGGCAGTACGGGCGGACAGGGCGATCAGGCGGGCGCCGTCCTCCGGCCGTCGCGCGGGGGCCGTGGGCGCTTCCGCCAATACGAGGTGAGCGTTGGTCCCGCTGTAGCCGAACGAACTGACCGCGGCCAGACGGGGCCTGTCCCCGCCCTGCCAGGAACGCGCCCGGGTGTTCACGTAGAACGGGGTGCCGTCCAGGTCGATGTGGCCGTTGAGCCGCTCGTGCTGGATGGTCGGGGGCAGCGTCGCGTGCTCCAGCGCGAGGATCGCCTTGATGGAGCCGGCCACGCCGGCGGCGCACGCGGCATGTCCGATGTTGCTCTTCACCGAGCCCAGGGCGCAGTGGCCGCGCCGGTCGGTGTGTGCCTCGAAGCTCCGCACGAGGCCGTCGATCTCCACCGGGTCGCCCAGAGCGGTGCCGGTGCCGTGCGCCTCGACGAGTTCGATGTCCGCGGGGTCGATGCCGAACTTGTCGTACACGTGCCGCTGGAGTTGGGTCTGCGCCTCCGCGCTGGGGGCGGTGATGCCGTTGGACCTGCCGTCCTGGTTGACGCCCCAGCCCTTGATGACGGCGTGGATGCGGTCACCGTCCGCCTGGGCGTCGGCCAGCCGCTTGAGGAGCAGGACGCCCACTCCCTCCGCGGGTACGAAACCGTTGGCCCGCTCGTCGAACGCGTAGCAGCGGCCGTCCGGGGACAGGGCTCGCAGCTGACTCATCGCCACATGCACGCCCGGGCCGGGTATGACCCATACACCGCCCGCCAACGCCGTGTCGCTGTCGCCCAGGCAGAGGCTGTCACAGGCGTTGGCTATCGCCACCAGGGACGACGAGCACGAGGTGTCGATGGAGAGGCAGGGTCCCTTGAGGTTGAGCGTGTAGGAAACGCGGCTGGCGAGGATGGCGCTGTTGGTGCCGAGGTTCTGGTGGGCGCTCAGCTCGGTCTCGTCGAGCCTGCCGCCGTAGCCGTTCACCGAGCAGCCGACGAAGACCCCGCACCGCGTGCCGGAAAGGGCCTCGGGGTTGTAACCGGCCTCTTCTATGCAGCGCCAGCTCTCCTGAAGGAGGACACGCTGCTGCGGGTCCATGTACTCCGCCTCGCCGGGCGAGATGTTGAAGAACAGCGGGTCGAAGTGGTGGGCGTTCTCCAGCACACCCATCCACTTGCTGTACGACTTGCCCGGCGTGCCGGGACGCTCGTCGTAGTACTCGCCCACCTCCCACCGGGAGGGGGGTACCTCGGAGACGCAGTCACGGCCCGTGAGGATGTTCTGCCAGAACTCGTCGAGATCTTCCGCCTCGGGGAACGCCCCGGACATGCCGATGACGGCGATGTCGACGAGCTCGATGCCGCGCCCGGCCGGCCGGCTCGGCGCCACGGGCTCGGGGGCGGGCTGCGGTACTGGGACGGGTTCGGGGACGGGCTGCGGTGCCGGAACGGGTTCGGGGGCGGCTTGCGGTGCCGGAACGGGTTCGGGGACGGCTTGCGGTGCCGGAACGGGTTCGGGGACGGCTTGCGGCACCGGGGCGGGCTCGGGTGGCTTCACGCCCAGCTCTCCCGCCAGGTGCCGGGCCAGCTCGCTGATGGTCGGGTGGCCGTAGACCGTCGTCGCGGAGAGCGAGAGCCGCAGCCGGGTGTTGATGGTCCGGGTCCAGGTGACGCCCGTGATCGAGTCCAGCCCCAGCTCCACGAACGGCGTGTCGTCGTCGAGATCGGACTCGGCCAGCTCCAGTTCCCCGGCGAGACTTGCCCGCAGCCACGTGGCGAGTGCGGTCTCGGCCTCCACGGGGCTCTGCGGCCGTACCGCGGAGTCCGGTTCAGCCGTCTGCGACCGGATCTCCTCCCCAGCCGCCGGCCGGGCGTCCGGGGCGGCGGGGAGGGCTGCCACCGACGAACCGGCGGCAGGGGTGCCGTCCGGGGACGACGGAGCGCCGGTCTCCCCGAGCAGACCCGCGAGGTGGCCCGCCAGCCCGTCGACCGTGGGGTGGCTGTAGACCTGGGTGGCGGAGAGCGACAGGCCGAAGCGCGTGTTCAGCTTGCGGGTCCAGGTGACGCCCGTGATCGAGTCCAGCCCCAGCTCCACGAACGGCGTGTCGTCGTCGATCGCCGACTCGTCCAGTTCCAGCTCCGACGCCAGACTCTGGCGCAGGTAGGCGGCGATGTCTTGCTCTACGGAGAGGGAACCGCTCGGGGCAGTCGAAGGCCCAGAGGTGGTGGCACTCATCAGATCTCCCATGGTGCCCTCGATCAGGGCAAACAACTGGCCGAACGTGGGGTGACCGAAGACATCGGCCATCGTGAGAGAAAGCCCAAGGGAGCGGTTGACCTCGCGCAGCCACACGACGCAGCTGATCGAGTCCAGCCCCAGCTCCACGAGATGCACGTCGTCGGAGCCTGGAGCCGCTTCGGTTCCGATGACGCCGGTCAACGATTCGCGCAGGAACCGATGCAGATCACTATCGGTCGGGATCTTAGTACGTGGTTCGGACATCATCCATCAGCGCCCTCTGCGAACGCCCCGCGTCCGCCGTCGCCCGGCACGGTCCGTGGAGCTATGCGGTCGATGTGCCGTCCCAGCAAGGCGTTGAAGGTGTCGGACGCCTCCAGCATCACGAAGTGCCCCACGCCCTCGACCAGATCCACCTCCACTCCGTACCGGTGTGCGGCGGCGAGGTTCGTCGGCATCCAGGAGGTCGAGTTGACCAGAACCAGCGGGACGTCGAAGTGCTTCGGCACATCCTGCAAGTACGTCAGCATCTCGCGGAACGCGGCCGAGACGATCGCCCCGCCCACCTGCTCGCGCGTGCGCTCGACCAGCTCGATCAGGTCCTGTCGCGCGGTGTCGAGGAACAGTTCCCCGGCCTTCACCGGCTGGTCCGAGAACGACTGGACGAAACGGTCGAGTTGAACGGCGTCCAGTCGCTTGGGGTCGAGGTTGTGGAGCGTGTCCACGCCGATCATGCCCTGGACCGAGCCTCCCAGCAGTGGCGCGGCGGCCAGCATCACGGGCCCGCCCAGCGAGTGACCGATCAGGACCACGTCCCTCGCCCCGGCGTGCTCGACGACGGCCGCCACATCCTGGGCGAACGCCTCGACGGTCCACTTCCGCCGGTCCTTGCCCGACCGGCCGTGCCCGGCGAGGTCCGGGGCGATCACGGTGAACCGCCCTTCGAAGGAGGGGATCTGACGGTCCCAGTACGAGGCGTCACAGCCCAGACCGTGAATGAAGACCAGTGCGGTGGGGCCGCTGCCCCGGATCCGGTAGTGGATCCGGGTTCCGTCGGCCGACCGCGCCTCGGCCGCACCTGCGCTCCCGGCCGCGCTCCCGGCCGCGGTCGCGGTCGCGGGGAGAGCCGCGGTCGTCGGCAGGGTCGCGGTGGTGCGGGGCGCGGGCGCGTCCATCGGCTTGCGCGCGATGACGCCCACATGCTCCATGTCGGGGCCGGGAGCACCGTACGACTCCCGGTCCACTCCCACGGCGCCGAAGAACCCGACGCGCTCCACGACGAACCCGGCCGCCTCGCACTCCCTTCGGAAGACATCGGGGTCGATGGCGTTGATCAGGCTCGGCCCGCCGACGACATGGGCCGGGTCGAAGTGCGCGGCGACGTCGTCGATGTACCCGGGCCACGGGTCGCCCGCCCGCTTGCGCTCCTCGTAGGCGGCGGCCTTGGAAGCCCAGTACCCGAAGTAGGGCGAGTCGGTGCTCAGGAACACCTTTCCGCCCGGAGTCAGCCAGCGGAACATCTTGCGCAGTACGAGCCGCACCCCGTCGGGGTCGAGGAAGTGCATCACGCGGCTGGCGTGCACGGCGGTGAAGCGCTCGTCCTCGAAGTCGACGTCGGGCAGGGTGCCCCGCCGCAGGGTCAGGTGCTGCCTGCTCTCGTCGTTGACGCGCTGTTCGAGGATGTCCAGGTGCTTCTGCTCCATGTCCAGTGCGACGACCCGGGCCCCGCGCTCCAGCGCGGCGATGCTGGCGACACCGTAGGCACAGCCCAGGTCCAGCACCTCCCCGCCGCGCTCGCCGGCGAAGTCGGCGAAGTCGGAGGAGTAGGGGATCAGGTGCTCGACCATGACGCCCGTGCGGTTGAGGGTGGCGACCATGCCGCCGAAATCGATGGCGGCGGCGGACTTGAGATCCTCCAGGACGTCGTGCTCCCTGGTCACCGCGATCGGCGCCCTGGACGGGGCGGCGGTCTCGGGTGCCGTCGGCTCCTGCGACGTGAGCGGCGTCAGGGACACCGTCCTGCGTTCGTGACGACGTTCCCGGCTGCCCCGGCTTGCGCCGCGGTCGCCCGGACGGACGTCGAGCCGGTGCGGTATCTCCGCCAGATCGGTCAGTACGACGGGCTTGGGCGATGCCGTCCGCGTCTCGTCGACGGGGCGCGGCGTACCGGCCGTAGCGGGAACCGCGGCCTTGGGCGCAACCGTGACCGTCGAGGCAGGCGTCGGCGGGGAGACCACCGTGGCGGGGCCGGGCCGTTCGCCGGCCACCCAGTAACGGTTCCTGGCGAACGGATACGCGGGCAGGCGCAGCCTCGTGGGACGGTTTTCGCCCGGCCGGGCGCCCGGGCGCGGGATGGTGTGGCCCGCGACGTAGCGCTGGGCCAGGTCCACGAGTGCCTCACGGCGGTGGGCGAGGCCGAGCCGGGTGTCCAGGGAGTCCTCCAGCCGGGTCCGGATGTGCTCGGCGTCCGCCGCACGGGCGGTGAAGTCCCGGGGCACCGTGCCCGTGAGCCACGCATCGGCGCGTGCCGGGCGGCCGGACCGCGAGTGGCTCCCGGCCTTCCAGAGTGCGAGGGCCTCGTCGAGGGAACTCACAACGACGGCGCAGCGGTGGCGGAAGTGATGCCGTCCGGTGAGCAGCGTGGCACTGAGTCGCGGCAGGTCGGTGTCGCTCAGTGCGCCGGTCGCGATCCGGTCGACCAGTCTGCGGACGACCTGCTCCAGGGCCGCTTCGGACTTCGCCGAGAGCGGCAGCAGGTAGTACGGCTGTACCGGGGCGGCCGCCGACGGCCCGCCGGTGTACTCGCGTACGACCACATGGGCGTTGGTGCCGCTCATGCCGAAGGCGCTGACTGCGCCCGTGCGGGGCTTGCCCGGCGGCGGTGTCCACTCCTTGGTCGACTTGTTGACGTAGAAGGGGCTCCCGCTCCAGTCGATGTACTCGTTGTCCTGCTCACAGTGGAGGCTCGCCGGGATGGTGCCGTGACGCAGTGCCTCCGACAGGCAGATCAGGCCGACCAGGCCGGAGGCGGCGAAGGTGTGGCCGATGTTGGTCTTGGTCGAGGTGAGGGCGCAGAACCCCTGCTTGTCGGTGTGCGGGCGGAACGCCTCGCGCAGGGCGTTGACCTCGACGGGGTCACCCAGCCTGGTCCCCGTTCCATGGGTGACGATGTAGCCCAGGTCCTCGGGATCGACCCCGCCCCGGCGGTAGACGGTCTCCAGCAGCTCGCGCTGCGCCTCTCCGGCGGGGGCGGTGATGCCGTTGGTCCTGCCGTCGTAGTTGATGCCGCTGGCGGTGATCACGCTGTGGACGGGGTCGCCCCCGGCCTCGGCCCGGTCGAGCGGGCGGAGCACCAGCGCCGTCACCGCCTCGCCGGGCACCATCCCGTCGGCGCGCCGGTCGAAGGTGGCGCAGCGGCCCTCCGCCGACAGCATGCCCGCTCGGTTCATCGCCGCGAGCGACTGCGGGGTGAGGACGAAGTTGGCCGCGGCGACGACGGCGATGTCGCACTCGCCCCGGCGCAGGCTCGCGCACGCCTGGTGCAGGGCGACCAGGCCGGACGAGCAGGACGTGTTGATGGCCAGGACGGGGCCCTTGAGGTCGAGGAAGTACGACAGCCGGGCGGCCAGCACTCCGTCATGGTTGGAGGTGAGGCTGCCGCCGTCCCCGGTCAGCAGCTGGTAGTCGCCCTGCTCCACGCCGACGAACACGCCGACGCGGCTGTCCTTCAGTTCCTCGGCGCCAAGGGCGGCGTCCTCCAGTGCCTTCCAGCTCTCCTGGAGCAGATGCCGCTGGCGCGGGTCGATCGTGCGGGCCTCCTTGGGCGCGACCTCGAAGAAGGCCGCGTCGAACTCGTCCGCCCAGTCGATGCCGCCCAGCCACGGGTAGCGCTCCGCCGCTTCCTCCTCCTGGTGCGCCGCGGTGGCGCCGAAGCGCACCGGCGGAACCTCGGTGACGAGGTTCTTGCCGTCGGTCAGCGCGTTCCAGAAGTCGTCGACGGAACGGCAGCCCGGGAAGATGCCGCTCATGCCGATGACGGCGATCGGCGCCTCGCCCGGGAGCGACTCCTGCGGCTCCTGCGGCTCGTCGGTGCTGGTCCGGCCGTTCCCGGGGAACACCTCGCGATCGCCCCTGGGGGCGGGCTCCGCACCCGCCCCGGGCGCCGCTCGTCCTTCCGCCGGAGCGCCCTCGTCGGACGTGTCGTACCGGTCCGGCTTCTCGCCCCGGCCGGACGCCTCGTATCCGCCGTCGGTCGCCTCGTCCTCTCCGGGCGTCTCGTCAGTTCCCGGAAGCGGCACCGCCACGGCCTGCTCGGCCAGGCGCCCGGTGAGGCGGCCGATGGTGGGGTGGTCGTACAGGACGGTGGGCAGGAGACGTGTGCCGAGGCGTTCCGACAGCCGATGGGCGAGCTGTGTCAGCCGGATCGAGTCCAGGCCGAGGTCGACGAAGTTACTGCCGTCGTCGAGCTTCTCCACGGGGGTCTTCAGAACGTGCGCCACGCCCTCGCGGACCGCTGCCGCGAGCCCCTCGCGGAGCCCGTCGCGGTCGGCCGGAGTCTCCTGGTTCCCGGACGGCCTGGTCACCGTGCCGGCGACGGCGCGGTCGGCCAGCGACCGTGCCCGCGTGGCGGAGGCGTGCAGGACGAGGGGGGCGACGGGAGCGGCCGTGAGGAAGCGTTCGAAGAGCGCGAGGCCGGTATCGGTGGCGAGCGGCTGCTGGCCGCTGGAGTCGAGGTAGGCCGTGACGAAGTCGCGGCCGGGCCGTCCGTCCGGCTGCCGCTGGGCGGCCGCGCCCATTCCGCCCTCCTCCCAGAGGGGCCACTGGATCGCGAGGGTCCGGTGCGGGGACCGGCGCCCGCCCAGGGCACGCGCGTACGCCGCCTGGAAGCGGTTGGCCACCGCGTAGTCGCAGCTGCCGAAATCGCCCAGAGTGGCGGAGCTCGACGAGAAGTGGCAGACGAACCGCGCCGGGTTCGGGCCCAGTACCCGGTCGAGCGCCCGCTCCAGCGCCAGCGTCCCGAGCACCTTGGCGCCGAGGACGGCCTCGATCGCGTCGCGGGTCTTCCCGGTCAGCGGTACCGCCTGCGCCGTACCGGCGGCGTGGATGACACCGTCGATCGCGCGTACGGAGGACGGCAGACCGTCCAGGAGCCGGACGAGCGTCTCCTCGTCGGTGACATCGGCGCGGCGGCAGACGATCTCTCCGCCGTTACGACGAAGATGCTCCGCCCACGCCTCGTCGGCCGGCCGCAGCGGTGAGCGGCCCAACAGCACCAGGTTCGCCCGGTACGCCCCGGCGAGGTGTTCCGCGAGACGGCGGCCCAGACCACCGAAGGCTCCGGTGACGAGGTACGTGCCGCCCTCCCGCAGGGCCGAAGGGCCGTGCGACGCGGGGATGTCGATGCTCTCGACCCGGCAGACATGGCGTCGGCCCGCCCGGTAGAGGGCGCCGGCCTTGGACTCCTGGTGCTGTTCGGTGAGGAGCAGGCCGGCCCAGCGTCCGGCGTCCGCGACGCCGTCGTGCAGGACGACGCGCAGGGCGGTGCCGGGGAGCACCCCGGACAGCGAACGCTCGTAGCCGATCAGCGAGTCCAGGGCGGCTTGTTCCACGGCATCGCGGAAGTGCCCGGCCACGAGGACGTCGGGAACGTCCAGGGACGTGGCGGCCAGGGCGCGTACCAGTACACCGACGTCGGTCAGCTCGCGCAGGACGGCAGCGCCGCCGTCCTGCTCGGTGGGCCACAGGTAGTGGATGGCGTCGATCCGGCCGTGTGCCTCGGCGACGGTTCCGAGCACGCGCCGCCAGCTCCGCTCGTCGCTCCGGTGCACCGCGTGGGCGGAGGAAGGGGCGGCAGGGCCGCTCGCCTGCTCGACGAAGACCAGCCGGGCGCCCGGCGCGTGTTCGCGGGCGGCGCGCCGGTAGGACTCCTGTGCCGCGCGGTCCGTGAGGAAGACCACGACGTTCTGCCCGGCGGACACGGCTCGGCCCCGTCCGTCCCGGCCGGCCCGTTCCGTCTCGGGATCGCAGGGGGTCCAGCGCTCCTCGAAGAAGCGGGGCTCCGACACGTCATCGGCCGACGGCGTGACGCGTTCCGGGTCGGTGACGTGTACCCGGGGCGTGCCCTGGGAGGCGTGCGGGGTGTCGGGCCGGTCCGGCTCCCCGGACAGCCAGTAGTACTCCTCGCTGAAGGGGTAGGTCGGCATGCTGACCCGGTGCGGCCGCCGGCCACTGTCGTACAGCAGGTCCCAGTCGACCGGATCGCCTGCTTCCCACAGCCGCGCCACCTTGTCGAGCCTGCGCTCGGCCAGCCACTGCCGGACGAGACCTCGTCGGTCCTCGTCGTCGAGCAGGGACGACGGCGGCGGACCGGCGCCCTCAGACACGGGGGTGTCCGTGCGGTCGGCGAAGTCCCTCAGCGCGCCGATGAGTTCGGACACGGTGTGGACGACGAAGGCCGCCCGCTCCGCCAGGGCGGTCCGTCCGACCTGGAAGGTGAAGGCGATGTCGGCGAGGCGGGGGGCCGTCGGTCGGGCGGTCTCCTCCTCGGCCAGCCGGTGCGCGAGGTCGCGTGCGTACCGGCGCAGGTTCTCGGTGGTCCTGGCCGACAGGGGTACGAGGTGGGGTCCGGCGAGTACCGCGTCCCGGTCTGCCCGGGGCGGGGCCTCCTCCAGGATGGCGTGCACATTGGTGCCGCCGATGCCGAAGGAGCTCACCGCGGCCCGCAGTGGTGCGGCGCCGGGCGCCAGGGGCGTGAGGCGGTCCACCACGTGGAAGGGCGAGTGTTCGAAGTCGATCTGCGGGTTGGGAGAGTCGTGGTTGATGGTCGGCGGCACCGTACGGCGGCCCACCACGAGGGCCGTCTTGACGAGCCCCGCGAGGCCTGCGGCTGCGTCCAGGTGGCCGAGGTTGGACTTCACGGAGCCGATGCCGCAGAAGCCGGTCGCGTCGGTGTGCCGTCGGTACGCCTCGGACACCGCCATGACCTCGATCGGGTCGCCGATCACCGTGCCGGTGCCGTGGGCCTCCAGGTACCTGATCGACTCGGGGTGGATGCCGGTCCTGTCGAGGACCGAGGCGACCAGCTCGGACTGGCCCACGACGCTGGGCGCGTAGTAACCGGCCTTCCGGGCCCCGTCGTTGTTCATTCCCACGCCGCGCACCAGCGCGTAGATGTGGTCGCCGTCACGGACGGCGGACACAGCGTCCTTGAGGAGGACCACCACGGCCCCCTCCCCGCCGATCATTCCGGTCGCGTCTGCCGAGAAGGGCTTGCAGTGCCCGTCGGAGGAGAGCGTCATGCCCTCCTCGTACAGGTAGCCGACGGTGTTCTCGCCGTACATGCCGCAGCCACCGGCCAGGGCGTGCGTGGTCTGCCCGGAGAGGATGCCCTGGCAGGCGAGCGCCAGTCCGGCCAGTGAGGAAGAGCAGTTGCTGTGGACGTACAGACTGGGACCACGCAGTCCGAGCTTGTGCGAGATGGTCGTCGGGATGGTGCCGGGCTGGGCCTGGAGGAAACCGACCAGGGCCTCCGAGTCCCGCCGGGTGTCACGGCCTGCGACGGGTGCCTGGTAAAGGGCGTTGCTGGTGGACATGTAGACCGCCGCGTCCGCGACGTCGCCCGGCAGGTGGCCGGCGTCCTCGATCGCCTTCCACGAGTGCTGGAGCAGCCGACGCAGCTGAGGGTCCATCAGCTCGGCATCACGCGCCGAGACCTGGAAGAAGCCCGGGTCGAAGAGGCCCTTGCCGCGCATGCTGGCGCGCACGGGCACATGAGCGGGATCCTGGATCAGCCGTTCGTCGACGCCGAGGCGGCGCAGCTCGTCCGCCGGGCAGAGCTCCACGCTCTCCTCGCCCGCGAGGAGGTTGTGCCAGAACTGGTGGTGGTCGTCGGCTCCGGGCAGTCCGACGGACATACCGATGATGGCGACGCTGTCCGCGAGGTACGCGGGTGTGCCGGTGCCGGTGCCGGTGTCGCCCACGGTGATGCCGGCCCTCCTCCCGCCGGTGCCGGTATGCGCGGCCGGGGCGGGCACCGGGACCTCGGCGGCCGGGACCGGTGCCGCGTTCAGAAGGGTGCGCAGACGGGCGCCCGTCCCCCGCGCGTGCGCGCAGCGGAAGACATCGGCCGCCGTGAAGGGCACGTCGAACCGCTTGGCGACGCGATCGGCGAGCAGCACCGCCAGCACGGAGTTGCCGCCCGCCTCCAGGAAGGCGTCCGTGGGCCGGAGGTTGTCGACGCCCAGCACCTCACGCCACAGGGCCAGTACGTCGTCCTCCTCCGGGGCCGCCACGGCGACGGCGACCTCCGGCTCCTCGGGCAGCGTCACGGGTCGTCGCGCCAGCGTCAGGCGGTCGACCTTGCCGTTCGGGGTCTGCGGAAGCCTGTCGATCGGGAGGACGAAGGCCGGAACCATGTGGTCCGGCACGCTGCGGCCCAGGTGCCGGAGCAGTTCCCGGGAGGTGACGCGCGCGACGCCCGGGGCCTGGGTCCAGTACGCGACCAGCTGGGTGCCGCCGTCCGCCGTGCCGGCCCTGGCGACGACGGCGCACTCGCGCACGGCCGGGTGCCGGGTCAGGGCGTGCTCGACCTCGCCGGGTTCGACGCGGAAGCCCCGGACCTTCACCTGGGAGTCGATACGGCCCAGGCACTCGATGGTGCCGTCGCTGAGCCAGCGCGCCAGGTCCCCGGTCCGGTACATCCTGCCGCCGGGCGGGAAGGGGTTGTCGGGGAACCGCTCCGCGGTCAGTCCGGGCTTGTTGAGGTAGGCGAGGGCGAGTCCGTCGCCCGCGATGCACAGTTCGCCGGGTACGCCGACGGGGGCGATGCGGCCCTGCCCGTCCACGATGTGGATCCAGGTGTTGTCGATGGGACGGCCGATCGTGACGCGCTTGTCCGCCTCGACCCGTGCCACCGTGGACCACACCGTCGTCTCGGTGGGCCCGAACAGGTTCCAGACCTCGCAGCCGAGCGCGACCAGGCGTTCCTTCAGCGTCTCGGACAGCGCTTCACCGCCGCACAGGACACGGACGCGTTCGTCGTTGGTCCAGCCCGAGTGGAGCAGCATCGTCCAGGTCGCGGGCGTCGCCTGCATCACGGTCGGCCGTACGCGGGCGATCAGCTCCGTGAGCCGCCCCGCGTCGCGGGCGGTGGCGGCGTCACTGAGGTGGCACTGCGCGCCGGTGATCAGTGGCAGGAACAGCTCCAGGGCGGCGATGTCGAAGCTGTGCGTCGTCACCGCCAGGATCCGGTCGTCCGCACACATTCCCGGCCGCTCGGCCATCGCGCACAGGAAGTTGGCGAGCGCTCTGTGGGGCACCACCACGCCCTTGGGGTCGCCGGTGCTGCCCGAGGTGTAGATGACGTACGCCGGATCGGAACCGGTCACCCGGCTGCCCGTGTCCGCACCGGTCTCCTGGGCGGTCGCCCCGTCGTGGTGCGCCCGGCCGGGCTCGGGGCCCGTCCCGTCGATCAGGAGTACACGGCGGCCGGTGACCTCGGCGCCCGGGTCGAGGTCCCGCAGCCGCCCGTCCAGCGCCGAGACGCTCAGGAGCACCTGCGGCGCGGCGTCGTCGAGGATGTACGCGATCCGGTCCCTGGGGTACGTCGGGTCGAGCGGGATGTACGCGCCGCCGGCCCGCATCGTGGCCAGCAGCGCCACGACCAGTTCGGGCGACCGCTCCAGGTAGACGGCGACCAGGCTGCCGGGACCGACGCCGAGCCCGCGCAGCCGGGCGGCGAGCCGGCACGAACGCTCGTCCAGCTCCGCGTAGGTGAGGGTTTCGGCCCCGTCGGTGAGGGCGATCGCGTCCGGGGTGCGGGCGGCCCTCTCGGCGAACAGTTCGTGCGCCCACCGCTCCGGGCGGCTCACCGCGGTGTCGTTCCACTCCACGGTGAGGGTGTGCAGCTCCTCCGGCGACACCAGCGAGCAGTCGTCGACGGGTTGTGCGGGTGCCGCGGCCGGGACGGTCTCCAGCAGGTGCACGTACTGGCGCAGCAGCCGGTCGGCCGTCCGCCGGTCGAACAGCGCCGGGTCGTACTTCCAGTTGACGGCGTACCCGTCCTCCGCTCCGTGCGGCTCGACGACCTCCAGGACGAGTTCGTACTCGCCCTCCTGGCGGATGGCCTCGACGTGGGTGAAGGAGGGGGTGTCCGCGGTGACGTCCTCGTGCCAGTCCTGGTACATGAAGGCGTGGCTGAAGACCGGTGCGGAGCCGTCCGTGGCGCCGAGGCCGAGCTCGCGGACGAGCGGCCCGAACGGGTAGCTGTGGGCGATGCCGTTGAAGAGCGTCTTCTGGACCTCCTTGCACAGGTCGGCGAAGGGCTGCCGGCCGGACATCCGGCTCCTGACGGGCACCATGGTGACGAAGTGGCCCACGGTGTCGTCGAAGCGCGCGCCGGCGCGGTTGCTGACCGGCATGCCGACCAGGATGTCGTCCTGCTGGGTGTACTGGCGCAGCAGCACGTTGTACGCCGCCAGGAACGCCGCCGACGGGTAGACGCCGTGGGTACGGGCGAACCGTGCGATCCGCTCGCTCAGCTCCGCCGTGAGGCGACGCGTCACGGCGTCGCCGTGTGCGCCGCGCCCGGGCGTGGCGCGCGGCCGGTCGGCGGGGAACGCGGGTGCGGGCAGCGGGCCGGCCAGCTGCTCCTGCCAGTACGCGAGCCGGGCCGCGCCCTCCTCGCCCCGCAGCAGCGCCGCCTCCTCGGCGACGAACTCCGCGTATCCCGCGCGCGCCCGGGGGTCGCCGGGCATCGGCAGGTCATCGGCCGCAGACCGGTAGCCGGCCAGGAGGTCCTTCACGAGGACGACGGCGGAGGCGCCGTCGAGGACGAGGTGGTGGGCGTTCAGGAGTACCCAGGACTCGTCGCCCGGGGCACGGAACACGGTGAGCGTGCAGAGCGGCCCGTTGTCCAGGTCGAACGGTTCCTTGGCATGCCGGCGCAGCAGCGCGATCGTCTCGTCGTGGTCGAGAGCGGGCAGTCCCCGCTCCGTGAAGGCGGGGCGGGGCGCGTCGGGTCGTGCCAGCACCAGCCGGCCGTGCTCCTCGCGCACGACGCCCCCCAGGACGGGATGGCGGACGACCACGTGCTCGAAGGCGCGGCGCAGAGCGCGGGTGTCGAGCCCGGTGGCCCGGAAGCAGAGCGGCACGTTGTACGCGCTCGCCCCGGGCGCCGCCTTCTGGAGGGCCCACAGGCCCTGCTGGTCCTCGGAGAGGGGGTGATTCTCGGGGAGGGGGTGATCCTCGGGGAGAGGGGACGGTGCGGGCGTCACGGCGGGCTCGGGGGCGTGCGCGCGGGGGCCGTCGCCCAGATGGGCCGCCAGCTGGTCCACGGTCGTGTACGCGAAGAGTGACGCGGACTCGAACTCCGGGTCGATTTCTCGCTGGATCCGGCGGGCGAGGTGGACCAGGGCCATCGAGGACAGCCCCAGCGCGGGGAAGTCCTGGTCGGTCCGCACGTGGTGGGGCCGGGTGTCCAGTTGCTCGCCGATCGCCCGGCGGAGCCATTCACGGGCATCCGGGGCGGCAGCCGGCGCGGCGTGCGGCCACCGCGCATCCCGCTCCGCCCCCGGGAGCGGCTCCTGCGCGCGCCCCGGCTCCGGCTTCTGCTCCGGCTGAGGCCGGCGCTCGCGCTCCGGCCGGCCCTCCCGCCGGGGCCCGTACTCCGCGGGCGACGGCTTCCCGTACCAGTACTCCTTCCGCCCGAAGGGGTACGTCGGCAGGCTGACACGGCGGGGCGGACGGGCGCCGTGGAGCTCACGCCAGGGCACGACCGCACCGGCCAGCCACAGCCGCGCCGATGCCCGGAGGTCCCCCGCGGCGACGGCCGCCGCCACACCCGGATCCGCCGCCACACCCACACGTCGCGACGGCGCACCGGTGAGTTCGCCGTACTCACCCTCGCCCGCGGCACCAGTGGTGAGGAACGCCGCCAGCCGGCCGGCGAGCTCCATGGTGGAGCGTACGACGAGAGCGAGCCGGACGGGCAGCTCTTCGCGGCCGGTCTGAAGGGTGTGGGCGAGGTCGCGCAGCGGCACCGGCCGCCCGGCACGGTCCGCCTCCTCCAGGAAGTGGGACAGCCGCCCGGCCACGACCCGCAGTTCCTCCGGGGTGCGCGCCGAGAGCGGCACCAGGCAGGTCTCGTGGGCCGGCTGCCCGGGCGCACGGGTCGCGACGTCGTCTTCCATGTATTCCTCGATGATCAAATGTGCGTTCGAGCCACCCGCGCCGAAGCAGGAGATGCCTGCGCGCCTCGGCAGAGGCCGCCCCTCCGCGTCGGACGGCGTCCAGGGAGCGAGCTCACGCTGGACGAAGAACGGCGACCGCTTGAAGACGATGCCGGTGTTCAGGTCCTCGGCGTTGACGGAGGGCGCGAGCCTCCCGTGCCGCAGCTGCATCAGGACCTTGGTGAGCCCGGCGATGCCGGACGCGCTCTCGCAGTGGCCCAGGTTGGACTTGAGCGAGCCGATCGCGCAGTACTGCCCCTGGCGCCCCGTGCCGAAGGCCCGGCTCAGCGCCGAGACCTCCATGGAGTCGCCGAGGAGGGTCGCCGTGCCGTGGGCCTCGACGTAGCTGATCGTGTCGGGCGTGACACCCGCCTTCTCCATGGCCCGCACGACCACATCACGCTGGGCCGTCAGGCTGGGCATGCTGTAGCGGCTGGTACGGCCGCCGGAGTTGACGGCGCTGCCCTTGATGACACCGTAGATGTGGTCCCCGGCGGCGGCGGGGGGGCCCCCCGGGGCCGCCTCCCCCCCCGCCCCCCCCCCCCGCCCGCGCACCGGCAGGGAG
>NZ_JBSFUB010000022.1:0-84397 GCF_053591575.1 Streptomyces altiplanensis
CCATGACGTCGATGCCGATCCCGGCGAGCGCCTCCTGGTCGGCCTTCGAGAGGCCGCCCCGGCGCCGCGCCTCGGCCAGCGCCCGTGTCACGGCAACCCCGGCCCGTATCAGGTCGTCGCCGCCGACGGCACGCGCCCGCCGTGGCTCCCCGGCTCCTTCGACCGCGTCCTGGTGGACGTCCCGTGCTCCGGGCTCGGCGCGCTGCGCCGCCGCCCGGAAGCGCGCTGGCGGCGCCGCGCCGAGGACCTGGACGGCTTCGCCCCGCTCCAGCGCGGGCTGCTGCGCGAGGCGCTGAACGCGGTGCGCGTGGGCGGCGTCGTGGGGTACGCGACCTGCTCGCCGCACCTCGCCGAGACCCGGGTCGTCGTCGACGACGTGATCAAGGGGCGCGGCGGGCACCGGCCGGTCGAGGTCGAGTGGATCGACGCCAGGCCGCTGATGCCGGACGTACCGGCGCTGGGCGACGGGCCCGACGTACAGCTGTGGCCGCACATGCACGGTACGGACGCGATGTACCTGGCGCTGCTGCGCCGGACCGCGTAGCCGTCCGCCGGCGGCGGGGCCGGCCGGTGGACTCCTCGGTGCTGTCCGGGACTTGGGTGGTTTTGTCCGTCCTGGGCAGCCGGGAGGCCGCTCCCCGGGGCGTGCCACCGCCACGGGGGCCGGAATCCCGGAAGCTTTGGTCCGTACCGGGGACGGGAACCGCCGCGGAACATGGCAGGCTTGGGTCATGGCCGCGCAGATCAATCCCAGCATCCTGTCCGCAGACTTCTCCCGGCTCGCCGAGGAGGCCAAGGCCGTCGAGGGCGCGGACTGGCTCCATGTCGACGTGATGGACAACCACTTCGTGCCCAACCTGACGCTGGGCGTCCCGGTCGTGGAAGCCCTCAGCCGGGCGACGGACATCCCGCTCGACTGCCACCTGATGATCGAGGACGCCGACCGCTGGGCTCCGCAGTACGTCGAGGCGGGTGCCGGATCGGTCACCTTCCACGCCGAGGCCGCCGCCGCACCCGTACGGACGGCGCGCGAGATCCGCGCCAAGGGCGCCCGTGCCTCCATGGCGCTGAAGCCGGCCACGCCCATCGAGCCGTACGAGGACCTGCTCCCCGAGCTCGACATGCTGCTGATCATGACCGTGGAGCCGGGCTTCGGCGGCCAGGCGTTCCTCGACATCATGCTGCCGAAGATCCGCCGTACCCGTGAGCTGATCTCCAAGCACGGTCTGGAGATGTGGCTCCAGGTCGACGGCGGTGTGTCGGCGTCGACGATCGAGCGGTGCGCCGAGGCGGGCGCGGACGTCTTCGTCGCCGGTTCCGCCGTGTACGGGACGGACGACCCGGCCGCCGCGGTGCGCATGCTGCGCAACCAGGCGACCGAAGCCACGGCCACCGCGGCCTGGGCATGCAACCACTGAGCCACAGCTCGGTGAACGCCGCCCTTCGGGGCTGATCAAGGTCTCTGTCATCTGACAGGATGAACAGCGAGCCCCGTGTGTGAACAGCAGTGAGGAGAACGCGGTGTCTGCAATGTCGGCGGGCCGGTCAGCTCTGCGGATGGGACCCGCAGAGCTGGTCCAGGCGGCGGCCATGGCCCGCCGCTTCTACCTGGAGGGCAAGTCCAAGATCCAGATTGCCGAGGAGTTCGGCGTCAGCCGCTTCAAGGTGGCCAGGGTCCTGGAGACCGCCCTCGAACGCGATCTCGTGCGCATCGAGATCAGGGTGCCCGCCGAGCTGGACGCGGAGCGCTCCGACGCGCTGCGGGCCCGCTACGGCCTGCGGCACGCGGTCGTCGTCGAGTCCCCGGCCGACGCACCCGAGGACGCGCTCCCGGGAACGCCCGGTTTCGCGGGGAGCGCGCCCACCGACCCGGAGAACCTGGGCGAGGTCGCGGCCGACCTGCTCGGCGAACTGGTGACCGAGGGCGACGTGCTGGGCCTGGCCTGGGGCCGGTCCACCATCCACATGGCCGCGGCCCTGCACCAGCTGCCGCCGTGCACGGTCGTCCAGCTGACCGGCGTGTACGACGCCGGCACGGCGGAGCGCGGCTCCGTCGAAGCCGTGCGCCGCGCCGCCCAGGTGTCCGGCGGAGAGGCGCACCCCATCTACGCACCGATGCTGCTGCCCGACCCGGCGACCGCGGCGGCGCTGCGCAGCCAGACCGGCATCGCCCGCGCCTTCGAGTACTTCGACAAGGTGACCGTCGCGGCCGTCTCCATCGGCTCCTGGGAGCCGGGCATCTCCACCGTCCACGACATGCTCTCCGACGAGGAGCGCGCGCACTACGCCTCGCTGGGCGTCGCGGCCGAGATGTCCGCGCACCTCTTCGACGCCGAGGGCCGCCGGGTCGGGCGCGACCTGGGCGAGCGGTGCATCACCGTCGAGGCCGACCGGCTGCGGCGGGTCCCCGAGGTGGTGGCCATCGCGGGCGGGCTGCGCAAGGCGGCCGCCATCGACGCCGTACTGCGCTCGGGCCTGGTCACCAGCCTCGTCACGGACACCGCCGCGGCGGACTACCTGCTGAACGAGACGGGCACGGCGCCGCGGCCCGCGCTGGACCGGGCGGACCCTGACGACTGAGCCGGCCGGGCCGGAGCGCGGACGGGACGCGGTTTCGTTTGGAGGATCCGACCAGGGCACCCGCTGTGACCTGGATGATCGACCCGGAGGGTGTAGCGGCACGGTCGTGGGACACTGAAGTACGTGCGTTTTTCCCCGGCTGAAATGCCCGGGGGCCAACTCCGAACGACTGGGATGTTCAGCACGTGCGTTTCCTCAACGATCTGAAGCCGCCGTACGACCTCACGTACGACGACGTATTCATGGTGCCGAGCCGTTCGGCCGTCGGCTCCCGCCAGGGCGTGGACCTCACGTCGCCCGACGGCACCGGCACCACCATCCCGCTGGTCGTGGCCAACATGACCGCGATCGCCGGCCGCCGGATGGCCGAGACCGTGGCCCGTCGCGGCGGACTCGTCGTCATCCCGCAGGACATCCCGATCGAGGTCGTCACCGAGGTCGTCTCCTGGGTGAAGACGCGCCACCTGGTGCTCGACACCCCGATCGTCCTGGCCCCCTCGCAGACCGTCGCCGACGCGCTGTCGCTGCTGCCCAAGCGGGCGCACGGCGCGGGCGTCGTGGTGGACGCGGAGCGCCGCCCCGTCGGCGTCGTCACCGACCACGACCTGACCGGCGTCGACCGCTTCACGCAGCTGTCCGAGGTCATGTCCCGCGACCTGGTCCTGCTGGACGCCGGAATCGACCCGCGCGAGGCCTTCAACCGGCTCGACCACGCCAACCGCAAGTACGCGCCCGCCGTGGACGAGGACGGCCGCCTCGTCGGCGTCCTGACCCGCAAGGGCGCTCTGCGCGCGACCCTCTACACGCCCGCCACGGACGCGGCAGGCAAGCTGCGCATCGCGGCCGCCGTCGGCATCAACGGCGACGTCGCGGGCAAGGCCAAGCAGCTCCTCGACGCCGGCGTGGACACGCTCGTCGTGGACACCGCGCACGGCCACCAGGAGTCGATGATCGCCGCGGTCAAGGCCGTGCGCGGGCTCGACCCGCAGGTCCCGATCGTCGCGGGCAACATCGTCGCCGCCGAGGGCGTGCGCGACCTCATCGAGGCCGGCGCGGACATCATCAAGGTCGGTGTGGGCCCCGGCGCCATGTGCACCACCCGCATGATGACCGGCGTGGGCCGGCCGCAGTTCTCCGCCGTCATGGAGTGCGCCGCCGAGGCGAAGAAGTTCGGCAAGCACGTCTGGGCCGACGGCGGGGTCCGCCACCCGCGTGACGTCGCGATGGCGCTCGCCGCGGGCGCGTCCAACGTCATGGTCGGCTCCTGGTTCGCCGGTACGTACGAGTCGCCCGGCGACCTCCAGCACTCCGCCGACGGCCGTGCCTACAAGGAGTCGTTCGGCATGGCGTCCGCCCGCGCCGTACGCAACCGTACGAGCGAGGAGTCGGCGTACGACCGTGCGCGCAAGGCGCTGTTCGAGGAGGGCATCTCCACCTCGCGCATGTTCCTCGACCCGACGCGTCCGGGCGTCGAGGACCTGATCGACTCGATCATCGCGGGTGTCCGCTCCTCGTGCACGTACGCCGGTGCCGCCTCGCTGGAGGAGTTCGCCGAGAAGGCGATCGTCGGTGTGCAGAGCGCCGCCGGTTACGCCGAGGGCAAGCCGCTGCACGCCAGCTGGAGCTGACGTCCCGGCAGTTGCCGCTCCCGCCTGTCATCCCCGGCCGGTCCCCGCTTCCGCGGGGGCCGGCCGCGGTGCAGGCGGGGGCTCTGCCGCCGGGGCCGGCCGGCCCCGGCGGTGAACCCGGGAACGGCTCCCGGCCGTACGGGTCCTTCGCCGTGTCACGGCCTCGTGCGCGGCCCGCTCCGGTCGCCGGAGAACCGGCCCCGTTCGCACAGGCCGTCGACGGCCAGGTTCTTTGCCTCGCTCAGCCGCGCGTCGGGGGCGGCACTGATGACGGCCCGGGCGTGGGCCGGACGGGGAGCGACCCGCCAGGCGGCGACGAACGTGCCGACCGTGTGCTCGTCCGCGGTTCCCGACGTCTGACGCGAGCCGAGGCGGTCGAGGGAGACCACGCACTCGTCGAGGTCCCGCAGGACCCCCACGAGTGCGTCGGAGGATGCGGATCTCACGGGAGGACGTGTCCGTCCGCCGATTCGATCCCACGCCCGGCGTCCCGGCGGAACAGGGCCGTCCAGAGGAAGGGTTCGCCGAAGGACGGGGACTCGGGCGGCTCGTCGCGCATGCGGCGCAGCTCGACCTCCGTCAGGCCGGAGAAGATCCGGCGCAGGGACTCCGGCGTGTAGGCGAGGCCGCCGTGGAGGCCGGGCCGTCGGTAGAAGTCGGCGTCGGGGAGCTCGGACCCCATCGCGCCGGCCGCGAAGCAGGTGAGGGCGAAATGCCCGCCGGGCGCGAGGGCCCGGTCGAGAAGGGCGAGGTAGCTGACGCGGCGGTGCGGCGGCAGGTGGTGGAAGCAGCCGGAATCGTGGATCAGGTCGTACGGGCCGCCCAGTCCGGTGCCGGTGGGAGCGAAGGCGTCGCCGCAGTGGAACCGTACGTCGGCCCCCGCCTCGCGGGCGCGGTCCTCGGCCCAGGCGACGGCTGCGGGGGAGAGGTCGACGGCGTCCACCTCGAAGCCCAGCGAGGCGAGGTGGAGCGCGTTGCGGCCCGGGCCGCAGCCCAGGTCGAGGGCACGGCCCGCGGTGATCAGGCCGCGGTCGACGTACGAGACCAGGCTCTCGTCCGGCTTCGCCACGAAGAACGGCACCGGCTTCGAGCGGTCCGCGTAGAAACTGTCCCACCAGGAAGCCCCGCCGGACGTCCAGCGGTCCGCCTCCGGCGCGAACAGGCCGTCCAGAAGCCTCAGTACATCGTCCACCGTGCGTATGTCCCGGTCCATCCGGTCCCCTTCCCTCATCAGGGAATTTTAGGTCCGGGCGCAGGAAAAGCCCAGGTCAGACGGTGTTCCGGGAGCGCGTGACCGGCTGTGTGAGAGGCTCGGGCGAGGGCAGGGGCGGCCGGGTCCGCAGGTGACGCCGCATGATGTCCACGACCTCGCCGAAGGCCGTCACGGCGGCGGTCCCGGCCGGGCCGGCCCAGGTTTTGCGGGCAGTGCGCCGGGCGCGCCGCCCCAGTACGCCTGCGCCGGACGCGGCCAGGCCGCCCGTACCCGCTTGCCTTCGGGAAGCGGGCTGACCTCCACCCGCCCCGCGAGCCTGTGCACCATGTGCCAGCCGAACCCGCCGCCGCCGGAGAAGTCCGGTTCGCGGGCGACGGGAAGCCGGTCGCTGGAGTCGTCCACCTCGACCACCAGCTCCTCCGGGCCCACGAGGAGGGTGAGGCGCCACCAGCCGGAGGTGTGCCGCACGGCGTTGGTCACCAGTTCGCTGATGACGAGCAGCACGGCGTCGAGGTCGGCCCAGGGGCAGTGCTGGGTCAGGTAATCGGCGGCGGCCTCCCGGGCTGTCGCGCTGTTCTCCTGCGGCGAATCCAGGACAACCATGGGCGGCTCCTCAGTCATCACGGGCTCCCTTACCCGCTGTTTGCGTTCCCATGACCCTCTGGTCCCTCGAATGCTCACGCCGTGGGTGAACGCGGGCGGAGCCCTCAGGGACCTGACGGCCCGACGAAGCGCGCCTCGCGCAGGGCGCAGGCGACCGCGTCGGCCATGAGGGCGTGGCCCGCGTCGTTCGGGTGCAGGCCGTCCGCGAGATGTCCGGGGCCGAGCACACCGAGGCCGGGGAGCAGGGCCAGCCGGCCGTCGCCCGCGGCGATGCCGGCCAGGACGGCCTCCTCCAGGGCGGTGCGCAGGTCGGCGAGGGTGGCGCCCAGGGCGTTGGGGGCCCGCTCCGCCTCGGGGCGCAGGACGGGGGAGACGACCAGGAGCGGGGTGTCCGGGTGCCCCTGGCGTACGAGGCCGATGAAGGCCCGCACCGTCTCGTGCAGCAGGGGCGCCGAGAAGGGGGTGCGGGACCAGCAGTTGGTGCCGAAGGCGAGAGTCAGGAGATCGGCGGGCAGGCCCGCGAGCTGCTGGGCGACGGCGAGTTCACCGCGGCCGGCGCCGGCGTGACCGAGGTTCACGGCGTCCAGGCCGAGCGTACGGCCGGCCGCGGCGGGCCAGGCGTGGGCGGGGCGGGTGGACCACCAGCCCTCGGTGATGGAGTCGCCGTGCACCAGCCAGCGGGGCTGGGGCGGGGCAGGGGAGAGGGAGCCGCCGACCGGCCGCAGGCCGAGGATCTCCGGGCACTGGCTCTCCGGCGGGTGGACCGTGAACCGGCCCGGGCGGTCCGGCAGCCCGATCCGTACGACCGTCTCCCGCGCCGGGGCCTCGCTGACCTCCGTCACGAGGGAGCCGTCGTGCCACAGCGCGAAGGTGTGCGCGAGGTCGCGCAGTGCGCTGCCGGGACCGGGCAGGGCCGCGCGGTAGCGGATGTCGACGGCGGTGGCGCCGCGCGCCGTGAACTCCAGCCGTACGCCGACGGGGACGGCGGAGCGCTCCACGGTGTCCCACGGCAGCCGGTCCAGGTCGGCGGGGTCGGCGCGCACGGCGCGAAGGCCGTCGCGCCAGGCGACGCCGCGCAGGAAGGGGCCGGGGTCCAGCCATCCCGCCGCGTCTGTCCGGCCCGCATGGCCTGTCCGGTCCGTTGTCGTCATGGTGGGCCTCCGGTCGTCGTGTGCGGGGGTGCGGAAGGGGGTGTGCGCGAGGTGTGCGCGGGGTGTGCGTCGTAACGGACAAAACGGAAATCGAAAGGTGAGGCGCAACAAAGAGCCATGTGTCGCGGTTGCGCGCAATAATCCTCCGTCGATACGCAAGGTTGCTGCATTACGGACGGGAACGCACTCCTCGTAGGCTTCGCGCTGTACGTGGAGTGGCGGGGACCGCCTGCTCGGCGGTTCCCGAGCTCCGGGCTGTTTCTACGCCCCGAGTGGACCGTCGCGGTCGCCGCCTTCCCGATCGGCAGCGATAAGGAGCCACCCCAGTGTTGGACGCAGCGCCACCCGTCACTCCCCAACCGGAATCCAAGCGTCCGCAGCTTGGCAGCCGGCTGATGCGGCGCAAGCCCGTCGAGCAGCTCGTCGCCGAGGGCGGCCAGGGCGAGGGCGGCTCGCTCCGTCGCTCGCTCACCATGTGGCAGCTGACCATGATCAGCATCGGTGCCACGCTCGGCACCGGAATCTTCGTCGTGCTCGGCGAGGGCACGGCGAAGGCGGGCCCCGCCGTCGCGATCGCGTTCGTCATAGCCGGACTCACCGCCCTCTTCTCCGCCCTCTCCTACGCGGAGCTGGCCGGATCCATACCGGTGTCCGGTTCCTCGTACTCCTACACCTACGCGACCATGGGTGAGGTCATCGCCTGGATCTGCGGCTGGTGCCTCGTTCTCGAGTACGGAGTCTCCGTCTCCGCCGTCGCGGTCGGGTGGGGTCAGTACCTCAATGAGCTGCTCAACGGCACCATCGGCGTCACCATCCCGCAGTCGGTGTCGGCCCCCCTTGGCGAGGGCGGCTTCATCAACCTGCCGGCCCTCCTTGTAGTGCTGCTGGCCATGGTTTTCCTGCTGCGTGGAGCCAAGGAGAGCGCCCGCGTCAACACGATCATGGTCGTCATCAAGATCGCCACGCTGGTTCTCTTCTGCGCGATCGGCTTCATGGGCATCAAGGCCGGCAACTACGCCCCCCTCGCCCCGCTCGGCATCACCGGCATCAGCGCCGCCGCGGCCACCCTGTTCTTCTCGTACATCGGCTTCGACGCGGCCTCCACCGCCGGTGAGGAAGCCAAGAACCCGAAGAAGGACCTGCCGCGCGCGATCATGCTGTCGCTGCTGATCGTCACCGTGCTCTACTGCCTCGTCGCCCTGGTCGCCGTCGGCGCCATGCCGTGGCAGGACTTCGAGGGCACCGACGCCGCCCTGGCAAAGATCATGGAAAACGTCACGGGGCACAGCTTCTGGAGCGTCGTTCTGGCGGCCGGAGCTGTCGTCGCCATTGCGAGCGTCGTCTTCGCCGTGCTGTACGGCCAGACCCGCATCCTCTTCGCGATGTCACGCGACGGTCTGATGCCCAAGGTCTTCGCGAAGGTGGATTCCCGCACCGGCACGCCCAGGGCCAACGTGGTGATCGTGTCCGTCTTCTGCGGCGTCCTTGCGGCCTTCGTTCCGCTGGGCGAGCTCGCGAACGCCACGAGCATTGGCACCCTCTTCGCCTTCGCTCTGGTGAACGTCTCGGTGATCATCCTGCGGTACAAGCGGCCGGACATGCCGCGCACGTTCCGCGTGGCCCTGTTCCCGGTGACGCCGATCCTGGGCTTTATCGCCTGCGGTTACAACATGCTCCAGCTCGGTGGCCTCACGTGGCTCTACTTCGTTGGCTGGATGATCGCCGGGCTCGTGTTCTACTTCCTCTACGGCTTGCGCCGCTCCAGTCTGGCCACCGCAGAGAAGTGATCCACCCGTAGTGCGACTGAACGATCTCGACGAACGCATCGTCCACGCCCTCGCCGAGGACGCCCGCCGCAGTTACGCGGACATCGGCTCCGAGGTCGGCCTGTCCGCGCCCGCCGTGAAGCGGCGCGTGGACAGGCTGCGGGCGGAAGGAGCCATCACCGGCTTCACCGTCCGCGTCGACCCGGCCGCCCTCGGCTGGGAGACCGAGGGCTTCATCGAGATGTACTGCCGCCACAACACGTCCCCCGAGGACATCCGCCGTGGCCTGTCGCGCTACCCGGAGGTGGTGTCCGCGTCGACCGTCACCGGCGACGCGGACGCCGTCGTCCAGATCTTCGCCTCCGACATGCGCCACTTCGAGCGGGTGCTGGAGCGGATCGCGGGGGAGCCGTTCGTCGAGCGCACCAAGTCGGTGCTCGTGCTCTCCCCGCTGCTCAGGCGCTTCTCGTCGGGCTCGCCCGCCTAGCCCTTCGCCGGGGCCTGCTCGTACACCGGCTGCCACGGCAGCACCTTGAAGTCGCCCGAGCCCGTCCTGATCTTCTCGAACGGGGCGGAACTCATGCACTTGGGCAGTTCCTGCTTCTCCACGTCCCGGCCGATCCAGCTGTAGCCCAGTCGGTCGTTCCTCCCCTGGTCGTGGACCGAGATCCCGACCCGTTTGCCCATGCCCGGCCGGTCGGTGTCGGTGATGACGCCGGTGACCACGGCGACCTTGCCGCCCGTCACGAGACAGTCGACCTTCCCCCTGGCCCAGCCCGAGGTGCCGTCCGGGAAGACGTGCTCGAAGCGGAAGGTGCCGTACGCCTTCTCCGGGTCCATGGTGTCCTTCGCCGCCAGATGCGCGTCGAAGGTGAACGTGATGTCGTCCCCGGCCGGCCGGTACAGCTTCGCCGTGCCGGTCAGCGCCGCCGCCTCGCGCTCCTTGCCGCGCGGGACGCCGTCCCCGGCGGCGAGGGCGGTGCCGGCGGCCCCGGCGGTGATCAGCAGGGCGGCGCCGAGCGCGGCGATCTTCGTACGGTGGCGGGTCGGACGGTTCATGACAGCTCCTCGGTCGGGTGGTCCGGCTGTTGTCCGGACGTCCCTCACTCTTCCGCCGGCGCGCCTCGCGCACATCGTGCCGGAGCACGCACCGCGGTCCGCCGCGCGGCGGGAGCCCGGCCCGTACGGTCCGCCCCGAGGCGTACGGGCCGTACGACCGCAGTCCCCCCGGTGGGTACGCAACGAATCGCCGCAGCGGGCCCTGATTGCGCAACGGATCGACGGTCGGTCCGCAACGGTCGCGCCTTGTCCGGGGGTGAGCGCGGACCGTACCGTCTTAACGTCTCCCGCACGCCCCCCATCTGCCCGAGGTCTGCCATGCCGCCGCTCCGCACCGCCCTGCTCCAGAGCTCCGGCCGTCCCGGCTCCGTCGAAGCGAACCTCAAGGTCCTCGACGAGGCCGCGGGCCGTGCGGCAGCGGCCGGCGCCGGGCTGCTGGTCTGCCCGGAGATGTTCCTGACCGGCTACGCCATCGGCGCGGACGTGCACCGGCTGGCCGAGCCCGCCGACGGGGAGTCGGCCGACGCCGTCGCCGACATCGCCGTACGCCACGGGCTCGCCGTCCACTACGGCTACCCGGAGCGCGACGGCGAGCGCGTCTACAACTCCGCCCAGCTGATCGGCCCCGACGGCGCCCGCCTCGCGAACTACCGCAAGACCCACCTCTTCGGCTGCTTCGAGCAGGAGTGGTTCACGCCCGGCGACGACACGGTCGTCCAGGCGGAGCTCGGCGGCCTGACCGTCGGCCTCATGATCTGCTACGACGTGGAGTTCCCGGAGAACGTCCGCGCCCACGCGCTCGCGGGCACCGACCTGCTGCTGGTGCCCACCGCACAGATGCACCCGTTCCAGTTCGTCGCCGAGTCCGTGGTCCCCGTGCGGGCCTTCGAGAACCAGATGTACGTCGCCTACGTCAACCGGACCGGCCCCGAGGGCGAGTTCGAGTTCGTCGGGCTGAGCTGCCTGGCCGGTCCCGACGGCGCCTCCCGCGCCCGCGCCGGCCGCGGCGAGGAGCTGGTCTTCGGCGACGCCGACCCCGAGTTCCTGCGGGCCTCGCGCGAGAACAACCCGTATCTGCGCGACCGCCGCCCCGGTCTGTACGCGTCCCTGGCCTGACGCTCCCGCCGCCTCCCCCCTCTTTTTTCCGCTTTGCAAGGAGTCCGTACCCCATGACGTCCACGGTGCCCACCGCCGTCCAGCACACCGACGCGCAGCCGCCGATCACCATGTTCGGTCCGGACTTCCCCTACGCGTACGACGACTTCCTCGCCCACCCGGCGGGCCTCGGCCAGATACCGGCGACCGAGCACGGCACCGAGGTCGCGGTCATCGGCGGCGGCCTGTCCGGCATCATCGCCGCGTACGAGCTGATGAAGATGGGCCTCAAGCCCGTCGTCTACGAGGCCGACCAGATCGGCGGCCGGCTGCGCACCGTCGGCTTCGAGGGCTGCGACGAGTCGCTCACCGCCGAGATGGGCGCCATGCGCTTCCCGCCGTCCTCGACGGCGCTCCAGCACTACATCGACCTGGTGGGCCTGGAGACGAAGGCGTTCCCCAACCCGCTGGCCCCCGAGACCCCGTCGACCGTCGTCGACCTCAAGGGCGAGTCGCACTACGCCGTGACCGTCGACGACCTGCCGCAGGTCTACCGCGACGTCATGAACGCCTGGAACGCCTGCCTCGAAGAGGGCGCCGACTTCTCCGACATGAACCAGGCCATGCGGGAGCGCGACGTACCGCGCATCCGTGAGATCTGGGCCAAGCTCGTCGAGAAGCTCGACAACCAGACCTTCTACGGCTTCCTCTGCGACTCCGAGGCATTCAAGTCCTTCCGGCACCGCGAGATCTTCGGCCAGGTCGGCTTCGGCACCGGCGGCTGGGACACCGACTTCCCGAACTCCATCCTGGAGATCCTGCGCGTCGTCTACACCGAGGCGGACGACCACCACCGCGGCATCGTCGGCGGCAGCCAGCAGCTCCCCGTCCGGCTGTGGGAGCGCGAGCCGGCCAAGCTCGTGCACTGGCCGCTCGGCACGTCGCTGAAGTCCCTCCACGCGGGCGAGCCCAAGCCCGCCGTGACGCGCCTGCACCGCACGGCCGGCAACCGGATCACCGTCACCGACGCCTCCGGCGACATCCGCACGTACCAGGCGGCGATCTTCACCGCGCAGTCCTGGATGCTGCTCTCCAAGATCACCTGCGACGACTCGCTGTTCCCCATCGACCACTGGACGGCGATGGAGCGCACCCACTACATGGAGTCGTCCAAGCTGTTCGTGCCGGTCGACCGGCCGTTCTGGCTGGACAAGGACGAGGAGACCGGCCGTGACGTCATGTCGATGACGCTCACCGACCGGATGACGCGCGGTACGTACCTGCTGGACGACGGCCCGGACAAGCCCGCCGTCATCTGCCTCTCGTACACCTGGTGCGACGACAGCCTCAAGTGGCTGCCGCTGTCCGCGAACGAGCGGATGGAGGTCATGCTGAAGTCGCTGGGCGAGATCTACCCCAAGGTCGACATCCGCCGGCACATCATCGGCAACCCGGTGACGGTGTCGTGGGAGAACGAGCCGTACTTCATGGGCGCGTTCAAGGCGAACCTGCCCGGCCACTACCGCTACCAGCGCCGCCTGTTCACCCACTTCATGCAGGACCGCCTCCCCGAGGACAAGCGCGGCATCTTCCTCGCGGGCGACGACATCTCCTGGACGGCCGGCTGGGCCGAGGGCGCCGTGCAGACCGCGCTGAACGCGGTGTGGGGCGTCATGCACCACTTCGGCGGTACGACCGACCCGACGAACCCGGGCCCCGGCGACGTCTACGACGAGATCGCCCCGGTCGAGCTGCCGGAGGACTGAGCCGGAGGTCCGGGCCGGGCCGCCGAGCCGGACCGCCGGGCCCGGCGACCGAGAATGTGCCCCCGGGGCCGGCCGCGATCCGGCCGGCCCCGGGTGGCCACCAACCGGCAGGATTCGGGCGGCCGCCGGCCGGCCGTCCCCGGTGGCGCCTCCCATGAGGGGCCGGGAGGGCAGGGGCCGGGGGTCAGTCGCCGCAGGACAGCGGCGTCAGCAGCATCCGCCCGACCAGTCCCACCCCCGCGTCCAGCCGTTCCCTGAAGTCCTCCGCCAGGTCCGGCAGCCCTCGCAGGCCCCACAGCAGCCGGGCCGCCGACCAGGCGGCGTCGCGGGCCCGTTCCAGGCTCCACGAGCCGAGCAGGTGCGTCAGCGGATCGGCGACTTCCAGCAGGTCGGGGCCCGGCATCAGCTCCTCGCGGATACGCTCCTCCAGCGCCACGAGCGTGTCGCCCACCCGGTCGAAGTCCCCCTCCAGGTCGGCCGGCCGGCAGCCGAGCGCATGGCAGGTGTCGACCACGGCCAGCGCCAGGTCGTGTCCGATGTGCGCGTTGATCCCCGCGAGCGCGAACTGCAGCGGCCGTACGCCCGGGTGACGCCGGTACTGCAGCAGCGGCCGCCAGCAGGCGGGCGCACGCCGTCCCGCCGCCGAGGCGTCGACGGCTGTCAGGTAGCGCTCGGCGAAGATCACATCGAGGGCGGCGGCGGTGCGGGCGTCGGGGAACAGGCCGGCGTCGATACGCCGGTCGATCTCCTCGGTGACCGCCAGGTAGACCCGGTTGAAGACCGCGAGGCCGTCCGACGGCGGCCAGTCGCAGCGGAAGGAACGCATCCGCGCCACGACAGTGTCGACCGAGGTCCGGGTGCGGTCCGCCTGAGCTGGGAAGTGCTCGATCTGCGCCATACGGGCAGCGTCCCAGCCCTGGGCTTTTCCCCGGGCGCCGTAGGCCGGGTCTTCCCCAGAACGGGGGAACGGACCGCCCGCAGGTGCCGACCCGGCCCCGTCCTCAGTCGCCGGACGGGCCGGTTTTCCCGGCCTGTGTGTCGTACGTCGACGTGCCCGCGTCCAGCAGCGGCTCCTGCTCCTTCAGATGGGCGGGGGCCAGGGCGCGCAGGACGTGGTAGCCGGTGATGACGACGATCGTGCCGAGCGCGATACCGCCCAGTTCGAAGGTGTCGGTGATCTTGAGGCTGACGCCGCCGACACCGATGATGATGCCCGCCGCGGCCGGTACCAGGTTCAGCGGATTGCGCAGGTCCACCCGGGCGTTGGTCCAGATCTGCGCCCCGAGCAGGCCGATCATGCCGTACAGGATGACGGTGATGCCGCCGAGGACACCGCCGGGGATGGCCGCCACGACCGCGCCGAACTTGGGGCAGAGACCGAAGAGCAGCGCGAAACCGGCGGCGGCCCAGTACGCGGCGGTCGAGTAGACGCGGGTGGCCGCCATGACGCCGATGTTCTCGGAGTACGTCGTGTTGGGGGGCCCGCCCACGGCGGTGGACAGCATGGACCCGATGCCGTCGGCCGCGATGGCGGTGCCGAGCTTGTCGTCGAGGGGGTCGCCGGTCATCTCGCCGACGGCCTTGACGTGCCCGGCGTTCTCCGCGATCAGCGCTATGACGACGGGCAGCGCGACGAGGATCGCCGACCACTCGAAGCTCGGCGCGTGGAAGGAGGGGAGACCGATCCAGTCGGCCCGGCCGACCGCGGAGAGGTCGAGCCGCCAGTGGTCCACCGCCTCGGCGCCGCCCGCGGGCGAGTGGATCTTCCCGAAGAGCCGGTCGAAGAGCCAGGAGATCCCGTACCCGAAGAGCAGGCCGAGGAAGATCGCGATGCGGGAGAAGAAGCCGCGCAGGCAGACCACGGCCAGTCCGGTGAAGAGCATCACCAGCAGGGCCGTCCACTGGTCCTGCGGCCAGTACGTCGACGCCGTGACCGGGGCCAGGTTGAAACCGATCAGCATGACGACGGCGCCGGTGACGACCGGCGGCATCGCCGCGTGGATGATGCGGGCGCCGAACTTCTGCACGGCGAGGCCGGCGAGGAAGAGCGCCAGGCCGACGACGAGGACCGCGCCGGTGACGGTGGCGCTGTCACCGCCGGAGGCGCGGATGGTGGCGGCCACGCCGACGAAGGAGAGCGAACAGCCGAGGTAGCTGGGCACCCTGCCGCGGGTGGCCAGCAGGAAGATGACCGTCGCGACACCGGACATCATGATGGCCAGATTGGGATCCAGGCCCATGAGGACCGGAGCGACGAACGACGCCCCGAACATGGCCACCACGTGCTGGGCGCCGAGCCCGGCCGTACGGGGCCATGACAGGCGCTCGTCGGGGCGTACGACGGCTCCGGGGGGCGGGGGTCCGCCCGTCGCCGTGCAGGGTCCAGCGCACCCCGAGCTTCATCGTGGCTCCCGTACAGACAGATTCGGTCAGAAATGGACCAAGCCATGCTACGGCCGAAAACAACCTGCACTCGCCGTGCGGAGCGGCGGCCCGAGCCCGCTGGCACGGCGCTCTTCGCCCTCCCCTCTCCGTGAGGCGCGCCGCCTAGTCCTTCGCCGCGGCGGCCGGGGCGAAGGCGTCGCTTCGGGTGCCCGCCGGGACGCGGCCCGCGCCGCGCAGCACCCCCGCCCCCACCACCAGGCCGAACGCCAGCACCGTGACCAGCCCGAAGGACACCACCAGCGACGTCGCGTCGGCGACCGCGCCGATCGCCGACGGGGCGATCAGCCCCGAGGTGTACGTGATGGTCGCGACGCCCGCGATCGCCTGGCTCGGATTCGGCCCGCTGCGTCCCGCCGCGGCGAAGGCCAGCGGTACGACCACCGCGACGCCCAGACCCACCAGCGCGAACCCGGCCATCGCGAGCGCCGGGTGGGGCGCCATGACGACCAGCAGGCCACCGGCCGTCGCCGCGACGCCGCCCACCCGGACCGTGCGTACCGGGCCGAAGCGGTCGACCACCCGGTCCCCGGCCAGCCGCGCCACCGCCATCGTCAGCGCGAACGCGGTCGTCGACGCGGCCGCCAGACCCGGCGAGGTGTCCAGCACGTCCCGCAGGTAGACCGCCGACCAGTCCAGGCTCGCGCCCTCGGCGAAGACCGCGCAGAACCCGACCGCGCCGATCACCAGCGCCGACTTCGGCGGCAGCGCGAAGCGCGGCGGGGCCTCCTCGTCCGGCGCGCTGCGCAGGTCGATCACCCCCTGGCAGGCGGCGAGGCCGAGGGCGGTCAGCGCGGCGGCGGCGAGCGCGTGGTGCAGCCTCGCGTCACTGCCGAGGTGCGCGGCGACCGTTCCCGCGGCCGAGCCGATCAGCGCGCCCGCGCTCCACATGCCGTGCAGCCCCGACATGATCGACTTGTCGATCCGGTTCTCGATCTCGACACCGAGGGCGTTCATCGCCACGTCCGCCATGCCCGCCGTCGCGCCGTACACGAAGAGCGCGGCGCACAGCGTGAGCAGATTCGGCGACAGCGCGGGCAGCGTCAGCGAGAGCGTCCACAGCGCGAGCAGGCCGCGCAGCGCGCTGCGCGCTCCGAACCGGTGGCTGATCGCGCCGGCCAGCGGCATCGCCACCGAGGCGCCGATCGCCGGGAAGGCCAGCGCGAGACCGAGCTGTCCCGCGCTGACGCCGGTGTGGTCCACGATCCAGGGGATGCGGGTGGCGAAACTTCCGGTGACCGCGCCGTGCACGCAGAAGACGGCGGCCACGGCGTACCGTGCCCGCTTCAACCGTTCCTGACTGAAGACCCTGTCGTCCGGCATCCCTCGCGTCCTCCCCGCTGCGTCTCTCGTGTCCAGGTGCCGAAGTAAACTATCAGGCAGCCTGCCTGATAAATAGATCTGAGAGGATCCCGGCATGCCCGCATCACCGAGCACCGCCCGGGCCATCAACGACCGGTTCGCCCTCAAGCTGCTCCAGGACGAGGGCCCGTTGACGGCGGCACAGCTCAAAACGCTGACCGGACTCTCCCGCCCCTCCGTCGCCGACCTGGTCGAACGGCTCCAGGGCGCGGGCCTGATCACCGTGGTGGGGGAGGCGGGTGCCCAGCGCCGGGGCCCCAATGCCAGGCTGTACGGGATCGTCGCGGACCGCGCCCACCTCGCCGCGCTCGACGTGCGCACCGAGGGCCTCTCCGTCGTCGTCGCCGACCTGCTCGGCGCCACTCTCGCCGAGGCGACCCTGCCGATCGACGCCGACCTCACCGGCACGGAACCCGCCGTCGAGCAGGCGGTGGCGCTGCTGGAACGCACCGCCCGCGAGGCGGGAGTGCGGCGGCTGCACAGCATCGGGATCGGCGCGCCGGGCCTGATCGACCCGGCCACCGGTGAACTCCGCGCGACCACGGGCCTTCCCGCCTGGCACCGCAGGCTGGTCGCCGCCCTGCAGGAGCGCCTGCCGGCCACGCTGCTGGTGGAGAACGAGACCAACCTCGCCGCCGTCGCGGAACACCGGCTCGGCGCGGCCCGCGACCGCGACACCTTCGTGCTGCTCTGGCTGGGCCGCGGCGTGGGCGCGGCACTCATGCTCGACGGAAGGATCCGCCGCGGGGTGTCCGGTGGCGCGGGCGAGGTCGGTTTCCTGCCGGTGCCCGGCACCGTGGGCCTGCCGTCGGCGACGGACTGCGGCGGCGGGTTCCACTCCCTGGCCGGCGGCGCCGCGATCGGCGAACTCGCCGCGCTCCACGGCCTCGGGACGGCCGGGACCGCTTCCGGCGCGGCCGGCGTACGGGCGGCCCTGGCCGCGGGCCCTCGCGGCGAGGCGTTCCTCGACGCCCTCGCCGGGCACCTGGCCGTCGGGGCGGCGGCCGTCTCCGCGGTCCTCGACCCGGGCTGCGTCGTCCTGGGCGGCGAGACCGGTCACGCGGGCGGCGCGGCCCTCGCCGACCGCGTCACCGGCCGGCTGGCCGCGATGTCACCGCTGCGCACGGAAGTGAGGGCCGGGGAACTGGGCGACGGCGCGGTACTGCGGGGCGCGCTGCTCGCGGCGAGGGACGCGGTCCAGGACGACGTGTTCGCGCCCCGGAGCTGACCGGGGCGCGAACGCGGGAACACACACGGGAACAGGGGGGAGCCCGGCGGCGGGAAGGGCCGGTCACCGCCGCCGGGCGTTCAGCCGGGGAGCAGGCTCAGCAGGCGCCGAGGTCCTGCCAGACTCCCCACTCACCGGTGGTACCCGGTTCTTCGCCCTTGGTCCACCACTTGGACTTCCACGTGCGCGACTTGTGGGCGACGGTCGTACCGCTGCCGTACTCGGACGAAGCGCTCCACGCGGGTGCGGTGCAGGGACCGCCCGGGCCCGGCGTCGGTCCGGGACCGGGGCCCGGTCCGGGGTCCGTCCCCGGGTCCACCACGGTCGTACCGCGTGCCAGGTCGCCTGCCAGGGCGTAGGACTGGCCGCCGAAGGTCACCGTCCAGTTGGACGGGGTCGACGTCGGCAGGTAGTAGACGAAGTCCAGCTCGACCGAGGCGCCCGGCGCCAGCGTCTGCCAGGCCGGCAGCTTCAGCGAGACGCGGTTGTAGTCGCCCTTGAGACCGCCGATGTTGTTCGGGGCGGTGTGGTCGCTGCGCACGATCCTCGTGTTGAAGCCGGACTGGTCCTTGGCGTTGGCGGGCGCGGAGGTCGCGTAGTCGAACTGGAACTCCGTACCGCCCGGCAGCGTCGCCTTCGAGTTGTTCGTGATCTTCAGCTTCGGGCTGATGGGGTAGTTCGAGTCCCCGAGCGGGAACTGCCCGAAGTCCACGCCGATGTCGAGCGCCTTCGCCGGCAGGTCGACCGTGGACCGCTTCGCGCCGTACGGCGAGGCCGACTTGAACTTCTCGTACATCGCCGTCGTCAGCGAGTCGCCGATCTCGTACTGGCCCTTGGCCGCGTTCCAGTCGTAGTCGCCCGCGAGCTCCCAGACCATCGTGCCGCCGATGCCCCTGTCCACCACGTAGTCGGCCTTGGCCTTGACGGACTGCTCGTCCTCCGTCGACAGGAAGACCTTCTTCTGCGCGTTCCACAGCCAGGGCGCGACGAGCGTCGAGTCGTACTTGCGGACGTACGTGCCCGTCAGCCTGGTGTCGGCGGGGAAGCCGTACTTCGTGACGTAGTCCCCGACGACGCCCTTCTCCAGGTTCTTCGCGTGCCACATCGGGTTGGAACCGGCCGGGGACTCCTTGCCCGCCGTGTCCTTGTCGTGCCAGAGGTTGTCGATGCCGACCGCGCCGTCACCGCACTTGGTCAGCCCCGCGCCGGCCGGGCAGTCCGTCGCGGGCGCCCTGCCCCACAGCCCGTCCGTACCGCCCTGCACGTTCTTGTGTCCGCGCGTGTAGTAGGGCAGACCGATGTTGATGCGGCCGGCCGGCATCGAACCGCGGAAGTAGTGGTAGGCCCAGTCGGTGTTCAGATAACCGGTCCCGCCGTACTGCGCGGTGGAATACACACCCGCGGCCGCCAGTTCGGCGTCCTTGCCGTCGTCGAAGAGCGAGGCGTTGGGGCCGACGTACTCGTTCCAGGCGCCGTGCAGGTCGTACGACATGATGTTGACGTAATCCAGGTACTTCTGGACCTGGAACGTCTCCATGCCGCGCAGCAGGTAGCCGGACGAAGGCGCGGCCACGGTCAGCAGGTAGTGCCTGCCGTCGGCGGCGCCGGCCCGGTCGAGCTTCTCGCGCAGCGACTTCATCAGCGCGGCGTAGCCCTTGACCAGCCCGGCACGGCGCGCGTTCGAGAACGAGAAGTCGAGTGGATTGCCCGCGTCCTTCATCGTCGTCGGGTACTCGTAGTCGATGTCGACGCCGTTGAAGCCGTACTTCTTGATGAACGCGACCGTCGAATCCGCGAAGGTGTCGATGCCGGCCTGGTTGACCGAGCCGTCCGCGTGGGTCGCCATCGAGTAGAAGCCGCCGGAATTCACCCGGTCGCCGTTGTCCGCGAAATACCCGCCGGTCTCCGCCCAGCCGCCCACGGAGACGAGCGTCTTGACGTCCGGGTGCTTCTTCTTGAACTTGTTCAGCAGGTTGAAGTGGCCCTTGTAGGCGTACGCCGGGTCCATCTCCGCACCGGCCACGCCCGGCCAGGTCATCCCGGTCGCGGCGTTCTTCTCGCCGTCGGAGCCGACCGAGATCTTGTGGTCGCTCCCGATGTGCGCGAAGGCGTAGTTGAGGTGGGTGACCTTGTCCCACGGGATGTCGGAGGCGAGGTAGGCGGGCTCGCCGTTCTTGCCCGTACGCCATCCGGTGAAGTAGCCGATGACGCGGCGCTGGTGGTCGGCGCCCATCTTCTCGCGGCCCTCGGTGTCGTAGACCGAGCAGTACGGGACGTCGACGCCCGGGGTCTTGTACAGCCCGTCCGGGCGGCAGGACTCGTTGTCGGCGGCGTGCGAGACGCCTGCGGTGAGCGAACTGAGCAGGAGCCCGGCGACGGCGGCGCCGGTGGCGAGCAGGGAAGTTCTCGCTCGGGTGGGGGACAGCACGGTCTGTTCCTCCTGGGGAGGCTCGGCCTGGCACAGCGAACGACGGGTGATCGTCTTGTGACGCAGACGTTAAGAGGACTAGACCAGAGCGTCAATAGGTATGGACCAATCTCCTGTGAGCCGGGCCACAAGAGATCGTGTGCATGGCATCCGGCCGGGCATGGCACACTGACCGTGTACCAGCAGCAGCGCACTCCGGGGTCGGTGTAATTCCGAACCGGCGGTTATAGTCCGCGACCCGGTCACCTCCAGTGACCGGTTGAACAGGTGAAATTCCTGTACCGACGGTGAAAGTCCGGATGGGAGGCAGTGCGCGGCGGGCCGTCACAGGTCATGGGTACGCCGCTGTCGGCGGTGTGCGGATCGTCCCTCCCGGGGCGACCCCTCTTTTCCGGCCACGGCGTCCCGTACGCACCCGTTGGCGTATCCCGCTCCCTGTCGTCATCGACAGCCCCGGAGTCCGTGCCCGAAGAGGCAGGAGGACCCGGTGGCCACCGCAGCCGAAGCAGCCACGACCGACGCGAACGCCATGCGCCGGGCCATCGAGCTGGCCGCCCGCGGACTCGGCTCCACCAGCCCCAACCCGGTCGTCGGGTGCGTCGTCCTCGACGCCGGCGGACGGCTCGCGGGCGCCGGGTTCCACCAGCGCGCCGGCGGCCCGCACGCCGAGGTGCACGCCCTGCGGGAGGCGGGGGAGCGGGCGCGCGGCGGTACGGCGTACGTCACCCTCGAACCCTGCAACCACACCGGTCGCACCGGCCCCTGCGCCCAGGCGCTCCTCGCCGCCGGGATCACCCGCGTCGTGTACGCCGTCGCGGACCCGAACCCGCAGGCCACCGGCGGCGCCGACACCCTGCGCGCGGCCGGGGTCCAGGTGGAGCAGGGCCTGCTCGAGGACGAGGCACGGGCGGGCAACACCGCCTGGCTGACCTCCGTACGCCTCGGCCGCCCCCACGTCCGGTGGAAGTACGCCGCGACGCTCGACGGCCGGATCGCGGCGGCCGACTCCACCAGCCGCTGGATCAGCTCGGCCGAGTCCCGCGCCGACGTCCACCGGCTGCGCGCCGAGGCGGACGCCGTGATCGTCGGCTCCGGCACGCTGCGCGCCGACGACCCGCACCTCGCCGTACGCGGCGTCGCGGGCGCCACCCAGCCCCTGCGCGTCGTCGTCGACACCGACGCCACCGCCGTCAAGCCGGGCGCCCGCGTCCTGGACGACGCCGCGCCCACACTGATCGCGGTCGCCGAGGACGCCGGCGCGGCGCACCTGGCCGAAACCGGAGCGGACGTCGTACGGCTGCCGCGCGCCGCCACCGGTCTCGACATCCACGCGCTGCTCGCCGCCCTGCACGCCCGCGGCGTGCGCTCCGTACTCCTCGAAGGCGGTCCGACGCTCGCCGGGGCCTTCGTCGCGGCCGGCGCGGTCGACACGGTCACCGGCTACCTCGCCCCCGTACTGCTCGGCGCGGGCCCCGCGGCCCTCGCCGACGCCGGAATCACCACCCTCACCGAAGCGTTGCGGCTCGACGTGACCGAGACCGCCCGCATCGGCCCCGATCTGCGCATCACCGCCGTCCCCGCCACCCCCGCATCGAAGGAGCACTGAGTGTTCACCGGAATCGTCGAAGAGCTGGGTGAGGTCACCGCCGTCGAGAACCTCGGTGACGCCTCCCGTTTCCGCCTGCGCGGCCCGCTCGTCACCGAGGACGCCAAGCACGGCGACTCCATCGCCGTCAACGGGGTCTGCCTCACCGTCGTGGACTGCGGGGACGGTGAGTTCACCGCCGACGTGATGGCCGAGACGCTGACCCGCTCCAGCCTCGGCGCCCTCGCCGTCGGCTCCCGCGTCAACCTGGAGCGCCCCATGGCGCTCGGCGGCCGCCTCGGCGGACACCTCGTGCAGGGCCACGTGGACGGCACCGGCACGATCACCGGCCGCGAGCCGTCCGAGCACTGGGAGATCGTCAGGGTCTCGCTCCCCGCGGAGCTCGCGCGGTACGTCGTCGAGAAGGGCTCCATCACCGTCGACGGCGTGAGCCTCACCGTCGTCGAGGCCGGGGACGACTACTTCACCATCAGCCTCATCCCCACCACCCTCGCCCTCACCACCCTCGGCATCAAGCAGGCCGGGGACCAGGTCAACCTGGAGGTGGACGTACTCGCCAAGTACGTCGAGCGGCTGCTCGGCGCGGACCCGTCCGGCCGGAAGGAGACCGTGAAGTGAGCGCCGTGTCCTGGCTCAACAGCGAGGCGTTCACCGCCTTCGACCAGCACATCCTGTGGTCCGACATGATCGGCAACACCATCGGCCTGGTCGCCCTCGCGCTCGGCTGGCGCCGCTCCATATGGACCTGGCCCGCCCAGTTCCTCTCCGGCGTCGTCCTCGTCGCCGCGTACTCCTCCGCGAACCTCAGTGGCGGCGTCGGCAAGCAGCTGCTCGTCATCGGCGTCGCCCTGTGGGGCTGGCGCCAGTGGCAGCTCGGCAGGCAGCAGGCCCAGGACGGCTCGATCGCCGTCCGCTTCGCCACCTGGCGCGAGCGCGCGCTGCTGCTCGCCGGAGCGGCCGTCGGCACGCTGGCCGTCGGCGGCCTCTTCACCCTGTACCCGTCGCTGTCCTGGAGCCCCTGGGCCGACGCGTACATCTTCGTCGGCACGCTCGTCGCGATGGTCGCCCAGGCCCGCGGCCTGGTCGAGTTCTGGTTCGCCTGGCTGCTGGTCGACCTGGTGGGCGTACCGCTCGCCTTCAGCAGCGGGCTGGCCTTCTCCGGCCTCGTGTACGTCGTCTACCTCGCCCTCGTCCTCTGGGGTGCCTACGACTGGTGGCAGCGCTCGCGCCCGAGCGTCGAGCCCGCCATGGAAGGAGCAGCAGCATGAGCGCCCTGCCCACTTGGTACAGCACCGACAACACCGAGGACCTGGCCCTCGACCCCGTGGAGCAGGCCGTCCGCGACATCGCCGCGGGCCGCCCCGTGGTCGTCGTCGACGACGAGAACCGCGAGAACGAGGGCGACCTCGTCATCGCCGCAGAGATGGCGACCCCCGAGATCGTCGCCTTCATGATGAGCGAGTGCCGGGGCCTGATCTGCGCGCCCATGGAGAGCGACGAGCTGGAGCGGCTCGAACTCCCGCAGATGGTCGAGCACAACACCGAGTCGATGAGCACGGCCTTCACCGTCTCCGTCGACGCCTCCGCGGCACACGGCGTCACCACCGGCATCTCGGCCGCCGACCGCGCCGCCACCCTCCGCCTCCTGGCGAGCGGCCGCTCCACCGCCGGCGACTTCGTCCGCCCCGGCCACGTCTTCCCGCTGCGCGCCAAGCCCGGCGGCGTACTCGTGCGCAACGGCCACACCGAGGCCGCCGTGGACCTCGCCCGGCTCGCGGGCCTGCGCCCGGCCGGTGCGATCGTCGAGATCGCCGGCGAGGACGGCGTGATGCTGCGGCTGCCCGAGCTGATCCCGTTCGCCCGCAAGCACGGCCTGACGATCATCTCCATCGAGGACCTGATCGCCTACCGCCGCACCTCCGACCCCAAGGTCCGCCGCGAGGCCACCGTCCAGCTCCCCACCGCCTTCGGGGAGTTCACGGCGTACGGCTACCGCTCGACCGTCGACGGCGTCGAGCACGTCGCGCTCGTCCACGGCGAGATCGGCGACGGCGACGACGTCCTCGTCCGGATCCACTCCGAGTGCCTGACCGGCGACATCTTCCGCTCGCAGCGCTGCGACTGCGGCCCCCAGCTGGAAGCGTCCATGCGGCGCATCACCGACACCGGCCGCGGCGTCGTCGTCTACCTGCGCGGCCACGAGGGGCGCGGCATCGGGCTGCTGTCCAAGCTGCGCGCGTACGAACTCCAGGAGCTCGGCCGCGACACCCTCGACGCCAACCTGGAGCTGGGCCTGCCCGCCGACGCCCGCGACTACGCGGCCGGGGCGCAGATCCTCGAAGACCTCGGCGTGCACAGCCTCAGGCTGATGACGAACAACCCCGAGAAGACCGAGGCGCTCGTCCGGCACGGCCTGACCGTCCTCGAACGCGAGCCCATGCCCGTCGAGGCGGGCGAGCACAACCTCCACTACCTGCGCACCAAGCGGGACCGGATGGGACACGACCTCCCGTGGCTGGACGGCGCCTCCGCCTCCACCTGCGGCAACCAGTAACCACGTCAGCAAGCAAGAAGGAGAGACGCGTGAGCGGCAAGGGCGCACCCGAACTGAGTGTCAAGAACTGCGGCGACCTCCGGGTGGCGGTGATCGCGGCCCAGTGGCACGAGAAGGTCATGGACGGCCTCGTCGACGGCGCCCTGCGCGCCCTCCACGAGCTGGGCATCGACGAGCCGACCCTCCTGCGGGTCCCCGGCAGCTTCGAGCTCCCCGTCGTCGCGAAGGTCCTCGCCGGCCGCGGTTACGACGCGATCGTCGCCCTGGGCGTCGTCATCCGTGGCGGAACACCGCACTTCGAGTACGTGTGCCAGGGCGTCACCAACGGCCTGACCCAGGTCTCCGTCGACACCGGTGTCCCCGTCGGCTTCGGCGTACTGACCTGCGACACCGAGGAGCAGGCGCTGGACCGGGCCGGAATCGAAGGGTCCACCGAGGACAAGGGCCACGAGGCGGTCACCGCCGCCGTCGCCACCGCGACCACACTGCGCACGGTTGCCGAACCCTGGCGCTGAGTGTCCGCAGGCCACCCCGTACTCTTAGGACCATCATGGCGAACAAACCCCCCAAGAGTTTCGAAGAGCTCTTCACCGAGCTCCAGCTCAAGGCCGCCACCGGCGACCCCTCCACCTCCCGCACCGCCGAACTGGTGGGCAAGGGCGTGCATGCCATCGGCAAGAAGGTCGTCGAAGAGGCCGCCGAGGTCTGGATGGCCGCCGAGTACGAGGGCAAGGAAGCCGCCGCCGAGGAGATCTCGCAGCTGCTGTACCACGTCCAGGTGATGATGGTCGCCCGCGGGATCTCGCTCGACGACGTCTACGCCCACCTCTGAGCTCCGCCCCCTTCACTCACGTACGCACGCAGAACTCCCACCGCACAGAAGGAACCAGACCTCATGCTGCGCATCGCCATCCCCAACAAGGGCTCCCTCTCCGGACCTGCGTCGGAGATGCTCCATGAGGCCGGTTACCAGCAGCGCAAGGAGTCGAAAGAGCTCCGCCTCGTCGACCCCGAGAACGAGGTCGAGTTCTTCTACCTGCGCCCCCGTGACATCGCGATCTACGTGAGCTCGGGCCGCCTCGACATCGGCATCACCGGGCGCGACCTGCTCCTGGACTCCGGCGCCGACGCCGAGGAGATCCTCCAGCTCGGCTTCGCCCGCTCCACCTTCCGCTACGCCACCAAGCCCGGCACCGCGACGAGCGTCAAGGACTTCGGCGGCATGACGGTGGCCACCTCCTACGAGGGCATCGTCGCCAAGCACCTCGCCGACGAGGGCATCGACGCCGCCGTCGTCCACCTGGACGGCGCCGTGGAGACGGCCATCGAGCTGGGCGTCGCGCAGGTCATCGCCGACGTCGTCGAGACCGGCACCAGCCTGCGCAACGCGGGCCTCGAAGTGATCGGCGAGCCGATCATGAAGTCCGAGGCGGTCGTCATCCGCCGCACCGGCGTCTCCGCCGAGGAGACCGTCGACCCCAAGGTGTCCCAGTTCCTGCGCCGCCTCCAGGGCGTCCTGGTCGCCCGCAGCTACGTGATGATGGACTACGACTGCCGCGCCGAGCACCTCGAAGCGGCCGTCGCCCTCACCCCGGGCCTGGAGTCGCCGACCATCTCGCCGCTGCACAACGAGGGCTGGGTCGCGGTCCGTTCGATGGTCCCGGCCAAGGACTCCCAGCGTGTCATGGACGACCTGTACGAGCTCGGCGCCCGCGCCATCCTCACCACGGCCATCCACGCCTGCCGTCTCTGACCCACTCCCTCACTCCGCGCCTCCCGAAGGAACACGACCGCCGTGTCACAGCCCGAGCTCCCCGCCCTGCCGGTCACCTTCCGGCCGACCCGCACCCGGGCCGTCCTCCTGACCGTCGGGGCGGCGATGTTCGCCGTCATCACCGCTGTCGCCCTGCTCCTCGACACGCTCGGCGGCGGGGAGCGGGCCGCCTTCGTCTTCACCGCGCTGCTGCTCTTCGGCGTACTGCTGCTGCTGAGCCGTCCCAAGATCGTCGCCGACGAGTCCGGGGTCACGGTGGTCAACCTGACCACCAGGCGCCGGCTGGAGTGGGCCGAGATCCTGCGGGTCAACCTGCGCCCCGGTGACGCCTGGGTCTTCCTCGACCTCAGCGACGGCACCAGCCTGCCCGCCCTCGGCATCCAGCCCGGCGTCGCCAAGCAGCAGGCCATCCGCGACGCCCGCGCGCTGCGCGCCCTGGTGGAATCCCGCGGCACGGGCACGCACACCGGCTGAGCCCCTGCCCGCCCCGGCCCGGTCCCGTTTACTCTGTGGAAGGCGGCGCCGAGTGCGCCCCGCTCCGCATGTCAGGGCCTCCATCGGCCCGCGGGGCACCTGCGACCCGAGGAGTGACTCCCTCCAGCAATGGACGGATCGTCCGGCAGTATCCGCGTCGCCCCTTCTTCCGGGGCGGCGGCATGACCATCCCCCTCCTGCTGCTCGCCGCAGCATTCCTCCTGATCCTCGCCAACGGCTTCTTCGTGGCCGCCGAATTCGGCCTGGTCACCGTCGAGAAGCAGGACGCCGAACGGGCCGCCGCCGAAGGCGACCGGCGCGCCCGTACCGTCGTCGCGGCGCTGCGCGAGCTGTCCTTCCAGCTCTCGGGAACCCAGCTCGGCATCACCATCACCTCACTGGTGGTCGGCATGCTGGCCCAGCCCGCGCTCGCCCAGCTCCTGTCCGGCCCCTTCACCGCGGCCGGCATACCCGAAGCGGCAGTGCCCGGCGTCGCCGTCGTGGTCGGCATGCTGCTCGCCTCCGCCGTGCAGATGGTGATCGGCGAGCTCGTCCCGAAGAACTGGGCGGTCTCCAGGCCGTTGCAGGTCGCGCGGTTCGTCGCCGGACCGCAGCACTTGTTCTCGACCGTCTTCCGGCCCGTGATCGCGCTCCTGAACGCGGTCGCCAACCGGCTCGTGCGCACGCTGGGCGTCGAGCCCACCGACGAGCTCGCGTCCGCCCGTACCCCGGGCGAGCTCGTCTCGCTCGCCCGCCACTCGGCGCGGGCCGGCGCCCTCGAACAGGACACCGCCGATCTGTTCGTACGGGCCCTCTCGCTCGGCGGACTCACCGCACAGCACGTCATGACGCCGCGCGTGAAGGTCAGCGCCCTGCAGTCCTCCGCGACCGCCGCGGACGTACTCAACCTCACCCGTGCCACCGGTCTCTCGCGCTTCCCCGTCTACCGGGAGCGCATCGACGAGGTCGTGGGCATGGTCCACCTCAAGGACGCGCTCGCCGTGCCCGTGCACGAAAGGCGGCGGGCCCCGGTGGCCCGGATCGCCGTACCACCGCTGATGGTTCCGGAGACCCTCCCCGTGCAGCGGCTCCTGGAGCGGCTGCGCAGCGAGCAGCCGATCGCCGTCGTCGTCGACGAGTACGGCGGTACGGCCGGGGTCGTCACGCTGGAGGACATCGTCGAGGAGCTCGTCGGAGAGGTCCGGGACGAGCACGACGACGAGGACACCGAGTGGCCGGAACTGGCCGCGGCGCCCGCCGAGGACGGCTGCCCGGCCTGGGAGGCGGACGGCAGCTGCCGGGTCCTCACCCTGCGGCGCATAGGGCTCGAAGTGCCCGAGGGGCCGTACGAGACCGTGGCCGGCCTGGTCGCGGACCTGCTGGGGCGCATTCCGGCCCCCGGCGACCGCGCCGAACTGCCCGGCTGGCGGCTCTCCGTGCGCCGGGTGGGCCGCTACCGCGCCGAGCGGGTGCGCTTCGTCCGTACCGTTGCCGCGCAGGTCCCGGAGGCCGTGCGATGACCGCTGTCCAACTGCTGTTCGCACTGCTCCTGGTGCTGGCGAACGGCTTCTTCGTCGGCGCCGAGTTCGCGCTCGTCTCCGTACGCCGCAGCCAGATCGAACCGCTCGCGGCCGGCGGCTCGGCGCGCGCCCGGCAGGTGATGCACGGGCTGGAGAACCTGCCGCAGATGATGGCGGCGGCGCAGTTCGGCATCACCGTCTGCTCGCTGACGCTCGGCGCGGTCGCGGAGCCGACCGTCGCGCACCTGCTGGAGCCGGTCTTCCACGCCGCGCACCTGCCCGAAGGGATGATCCATCCGCTGGGGTACGTGATCGCGCTCGCCGTGGTGGTCTTCCTGCACCTGGTCGTCGGAGAGATGGTCCCCAAGAACCTCGCCATGGCGGCGCCCGAGAGGACCGCGCTGTGGCTGAGCCCCGGCCTGGTCGGCTTCGCACGGCTGTGCCGTCCGGTGACCGCGGGGCTCGGCGCGTGCGCGCGGCTGGTACTGCGGCTGTTCGGGGTCGAGGCCAGGGACGAGGTCGAGGCGGTGTTCACCAGCGAGCAGCTCAACCGGCTCGTCGAGGACTCGGGCCAGGCGGGGCTGCTGGAGCCGGGGGAGCAGGAGCGCCTGGAGGACGCACTGGAACTGGGCAGCCTCCCGGTCACCGACGTCCTGCTCGACCGGGCGTCCCTGGTCACCGTCGGCCCCTCGGTCACGCCGCGCGAGATCGAGGAGCTGACGGTGCGCACCGGCTACTCGCGCTTCCCGGTGTGCGCCGACGGCGGGTCCTTCATGGGGTACGTGCACGTCAAGGACGTACTCGACCTGGAGGAGCGGGAACGGGCCGTGCCGCAGCAGGTCTGGCGCCCGATGGCGACGCTCGGCGCCGAGCTCCCCCTGGACGACGCCCTGACCGTGATGCGCCGCGCCGCGACACACCTGGCGCAGGTCGCGGACGGGACGGGGCGGGTGCTCGGGCTGGTCGCGCTGGAGGACGTGCTGGAGATGCTGGTCGGCGAGGTGCGCGACCCCGCGCACCGGGTGGTGGTGTCCCAGCTGGCCCGGGGCACGACGGCGGCAGCGGACGGACCGGCGGCCCTGGTGGGGTGACGGGCGGACCGTCCGCGCGCGTTCAGAGCGCGGGCGGTTCCTGCCGCCCCCGGTCCGCCGGGCCACGCCCCGACAGGACCTCGCCGTACGCCTGCATCAGGTCCGGCAGCCGCAGCGTCGCCAGGTCGTCGCGGGTGGGGGTGGCGGCGTAACCGGAGAGCCGCAGATCGCGGTACGCACAGCTCTTCTCGTACAGCGTGCGCAGGAAACGGCCGTTGCCCAGCTCGTCGATCCAGCCCTGGTCGACGACGTGCCCGCTGATGCTGCGCAGCTCCTCCAGCGCCTCCTCGTCCCACGCGTCGCCGTTCTCGGCGGCCAGCACCTCACCGATGGACGTCAGCTCCTGCGGCCGGTAGCTGGGGAAGTCCACCCGGGTCGTGAAGCGGGAGGAGAGCCCGGGGTTGACGGCGAGCAGGCGGTCCATGCCCTCCGGGTAGCCGGCCAGGATCACGACGAGGTGGTCCCGGTTGTCCTCGGCGCGCTTCAGCAGCACCTGGAGGGCTTCGTCGCCGTACGCGTCGCCCTTGCTGTAACCGGAGTTGGAGAGGGAGTACGCCTCGTCGACGAAGAGCACCCCGCCGATCGCCGAGTCGATCAGATCATTCGCCTTGACGGCGGTCTGGCCGAGGAACTCGCCCACCAGGTCGGCTCGTTGGGCCTCCACCAGATGGTCGCCGCCGAGCAGCCCGAGCGCGTAGAAGACCCGCCCCAGGATCCGCGCGACCGTGGTCTTGCCGGTGCCGGAGGGGCCGGAGAAGACGAAGTGGCGCTTCGGCGGCTGGACGGGGAGGCCCTGCCCGGCCCGCAGCCTGGCCATGTTCAGCTGCGCGGACAGCGCTTTGACCTGGCGCTTCACCGGTTCGAGGCCGACCATGCGCTCCAGCTCCGCCAGGGCCTCGGCCAGCAGCGCGGAATCCGGGGGACCGGCCGGAAAGACCTTGGGCACCGGCCTCGGCACCATGCCCGCCTTCTCCCGTACGCCGCTGTCCCCGGCGCCCGGCACCGCGCCGGGCGGCGGCTGGCCCCCGTCACCGAGCCGCAGATCGCGCCCCTCCAGGACCTCCGGCCCCAGCAGACTCTCCGAGTCGCCCGCCGCGTCCACCGCGTCCTGGCCGATTCCGGTCAGCGACACGGTGGCGAAGCCGGCGGAGTCCTCGTACCCGTCCCCCTCGGCGATCGCCGCGAGCCGCGCCGAGGTGTCCATGAAGGCCGGATCCACCCGGTGCACGGCCCGGTAGAGCGGCAGCGCGGCCGCGCTGCGCCCGGTGCCCTCGTGCGCGCGGGCCAGCCAGTAGCGCAGCTCCTTGCGCTGCGGCTGCTCGCTGCGGCAGCGCATCAGCGCGGCCGACAGCATCGGCTCGGCCTGCCCGTACATCTCCAGACGCACGCGCGCCATGCCGCCGAACAGCCCCGTCTCGATGCCGAGCAGCGGGTCGTCGACGAGCGGATCCGTGTGGCGTACGAGCTGCTCCCAGTCCTTGACCAGGTACGCACGGCAGGCGTGCAGGAACCGCACCTGCGGATCGGCGTCCACCGGCGGCAGTCCGGCCAGCGCCCGGTCGAGCTCGGGAACATGGCGGCCGTCGAGCCAGTGGGAGGCGTGCGCGAGCAGCAGGTCGCGCGGTTTCTCCAGGACGGGCTGGACCCACCAGCCCAGCCAGTACCACGAGTTGAGGGTCCGCCGGTGGCGGGCGCGCTGCTCGCCGAAGCGCTCGCGGTGGCGGTACATGCGCAGCAGGGCGGTGGTGGTGTCGACGCGCAGCGCGTGCAGTCCGAGCCAGCCGTCGGCCATGCCGGGGTCCATCCGTACGGCGGCCCTGAACTCCTCTTCGGCCTGCGGGTACGCGCCCATCGTGTACGCGTCGACACCACGCAGCCAGGCGAGGTCGGCCGGGGCGTTCACGCCCTGCGTGCCGAATTCCGTCACGTCCCCCACGAACCGTGCCCCCCGTGATGTGCCGTCGGGCTGCGCCCGGCAGCAGGTCTCAAGAACCGCTTTGCCACGAACGGGATTTGACCGCACCGAAGGGCATCGTACCTGTGCGGGAGGCCCGAGCCTAAGGGTGGCGCAGGCCGGGAAGCGGCGGTGACCGAGAGTGAGCGAATCGCCTCACCTGGCGCCCCGAGAGGGGTGACGGGGGCAGAGCGAAGCCCCCGATCACGGGGGAACAACCGGGGGCTTCGCGTCTGCGGCGGCCTCGAAAAGCCGCACATTGAGAACGTAAGACCTGTACGCCCCCTGGGTCAAGCGGAGTTGAGGCACTCACGGGGGAGGTTTTCAGGCCGTTTCCGAGGGCGGGAGCAGGCAGTCGCGGAGCGTGACGGAATGGTCCGGCCGCGCTGTCGCAGAAGGCCCCGGCCTCCACTCGTACCCCTCCTGGCACTGCCGTACCAGCAGATCCGCGTACGGCCGCGAAGGGTCCGCGGTGAAATGGCGGGTCTCCGCCGCCGTCCAGCCGTCCCAGAACTCCGCCTGCGCCGGCCCGTCCCTGCGCCGCCCCCGCGCCCACGACTCCCGCGCGCCCAGATCCATCCAGAGCAGCCGTGCGAGATCCGGACGTACGGCGGCGCGCCCGGCCCCGACCCCCTCGACCAGCATCACGGGCGCGGGACCCAGCGGCCGCGCGGTCCCGAAGCGGCGCAGCGTCCAGTCGTACGCCGCGTACCGTGCGCTCTCGCCCCGGGAGAGCGGGCCCGTCACCTGCTCGCGCAACCGTCCCGTCCACGCGAAGAGCTCCTCGTGGGTGGCCAGATCGTCCAGGTGCAGTACGGGCGCACCGCCGAGCGCCGCCGCCAGCCGGGCGGCGAAGGTGCTCTTGCCCGAGCCCGCGTGCCCGTCGACCGCGATCAGGCGCACCGGGCCGCAGGAGGGCGGCAGGGCGCGCAGGGAAGCGGCGAGCTGGTCGAGGTGTTCCACCCCTCCCACCCTAGGACCACCCCTGCCCCCCCGCGCTCTCGCAGGTCACGCCAGTGGTCGACACCAATATTGGTGGCGCGACGCGGTCCCGGGTGCTGGCAGAAGTCGGCCGCGACCGTCCATAGTTGGCCCACTGCCGTGCACCTGCTTGCGCACCCGCATCCCACTGGGGGTCCATGCCCATGACCAGACCCGCTTCGCGCCGCACCGTCCTGACCGCCGCGGCGGCCGTCGCCGCGGCGGCGTCCGCCGGCGCCACGACGGCATCCGCCACCGCAGCCCCCACCGCCGCGCCCGCCTCCCGCACCACCGGCGCCGCGGCGCCCCGGCTGGTCGACAACCGTTTCTGGTCCTCCGCCACGGACTGGCGCGGCGGCGCCGGGGCCGGTACCAAGGTCGTCGGGGGCCGCAGGCCCGGACTGGCCATCGCCGTGCCGTCGGCCCGTACCGGCTACACCGATCCGCACACCGGCGCGACCTCCACCTGGGAGAGCGCGACGTGGACCTCCCCGGTCCACCGCTCCACGGTCCCGGCGACCGAGATCATCGCCTCCTGGAACGCCCACACCCCGGCCGGCACCTGGATCGCGGTCGAGCTGCGCGGCACCTACGCGGACGGCACCACGACGCCCTGGTACGTGATGGGCCGCTGGGCGGCGGGGGACGCCGACATCAGGCGCACCTCCGTCGACGGCCAGAGCGACGGCCGCAGCAGCGTCTGGACCGACACCCTCTCGGTCGACGACGCCGCCACCGGCCTGCGCCTGGCCTCGTACCGGCTGAGGCTGACCCTCCACCGCAAGCCCGGCACCGGCCTCACCCCCACCGTGTGGCGGCTCGGCGCGATGGCCTCCGACGTCCCGGACCGCTTCACCGTGCCCGCCTCGCGGGCCGGCGTCGCCCGCGAACTCGTCGTCCCCCGCTACTCGCAGAACACGCACATCGGGCAGTACCCCGAGTACGACAACGGCGGCGAGGCGTGGTGCAGCCCCACCTCCTCGCAGATGGTCATCGAGTACTGGGGCCGCGAACCCACCGCCGAGGACCTGGCCTGGGTCGATCCGGCCTTCGCGGACCCGCAGGTCTGCCACGCGGCGCGCTTCACGTTCGACTACCAGTACGACGGGTGCGGCAACTGGCCCTTCAACGCCGCGTACGCCGCGACGTACGAGGACATGAACGCCGTCGTCACCCGCCTCCACTCGCTGGCCGACCTGGAGACGCTGGTCGGCGCGGGCATCCCGGCCATCACCTCGCAGTCCTTCCTCGAGAAGGAGCTGACGGGCGCGGGGTACGGCACGGCGGGCCACCTCATGACCGTCATCGGCTTCACCCCCGACGGCGACGTGATCGCGAACGACCCCGCCTCGCCCGGCAACGAGGCCGTACGCCGGGTCTACAAGCGCCGCGAGTGGGAGAACATCTGGCTCCGCACCAAGCGCTACAACGCGAGCGGGAAAGTGGCGTCCGGCACAGGCGGCGTCTGCTACCTCTACTGGCCCGCCAGCCCCACCCCCGCCCAGCAGCGGGCTCTGGCGGCCGTCGGTATCCGCTGACCCCGGAGGACGCCCCGGGGCGTGACGAACGTCATCTACCCCGGGGCCGGTCCCGGGGGCACTGTGGATCCCATGACTGCGACCACCGCCGACATCACCCGCATCGAGACCCGGACCGGCACCGGCGGCCCCGGTGAGGACGGCCCCAAGATCCTGGAGCACGTCCTGGGCTGGACCCTCGTCGTGGTCCTCGCCATGTTCGTCACCCAGGCCGGCCTCATGTGACACCGGCATCCGCGCCCGGACACGGTCACGCGGCCCGCGGGGCGCGGCGCCGTGCGTGAGCCGCTCGCCGCGCTGCCGGGCGCCGCACTCCGTACGATCGAGGGACCGCGACCGAGCTGCCCGGCGCCGTCCGCGATCCCGTGACGTACGTCATTCCATCGGGCATACTCAACGCGCCACAGCCGCCTGCCTGCGACTTCCGTGATCCGGAAGGAGTGCCGGCGGCCAGGCAGTGAGACCGGCGGCGCCGCCACACCCTGCGCGCGTGCCCGCCGCAGCGCCCGACAGGGAGGAGAGCGCCGCAATGTCCGACCGCGCCCCGCAGCCGGTGGAACGTCAGCTGCCCACCGAGGAGTCCCGGGACCTGCTCGCGCTGGTGCGCGACATGATCCAGCGGGAGATCGCCCCCAGGGCCGCAGCCGAGGAGGAGGCCGGGCACTTCCCGCGCGAGATCTTCGCGCTGCTCTCCGAATCCGGTCTGCTCGGCCTGCCGTACGACGCCGAGTACGGCGGCGGAGACCAGCCGTACGAGGTGTACCTCCAGGTACTCGAAGAGCTCGCCGCCGCCCGCCTCACGGTCGGCCTCGGCGTCAGCGTCCACAGCCTCGCCTGCCACGCCCTCGCCGGCTACGGCACCAAGGAGCAGAAGACCGCGCACCTGCCCGCCATGCTCGGCGGCGGCCTGCTCGGCGCCTACTGCCTCTCCGAGCCCGCCTCCGGATCCGACGCGGCCTCGCTGCGCACCAAGGCCGTGCGTGACGGTGACGACTGGGTCGTCACCGGTACGAAGGCATGGATCACCCACGGCGGGATCGCCGACTTCTACACCCTCCTCGCCCGTACGGGCGAGGAGGGCGCCCGGGGCATCTCGGCCTTCCTGGTGCCCGGCGACGCGGAGGGGCTCAGCGCCGCCGCGCCCGAGAAGAAGATGGGCATGAAGGGCTCGCCCACCGCCCAGCTGAACTTCGACGGCGTACGGGTCCCGGACTCCCGCCGCATCGGCGAGGAGGGCCAGGGCTTCGCGATAGCGCTGTCCGCGCTCGACTCGGGGCGGCTCGGCATCGCGGCCTGTGCGGTCGGTGTCGCCCAGGCCGCCCTGGACGAGGCCGTCTCGTACGCCACCGGGCGGCAGCAGTTCGGCCGGCCGATCGCCGACTTCCAGGGCCTGCGCTTCATGCTCGCCGACATGGCGACGCAGATCGAAGCGGGCCGTGCGCTGTACCTCGCGGCCGCGCGCCTGCGGGACGCCGGGCGGCCCTTCTCGCAGCAGGCGGCGATGGCGAAGCTGTTCTGCACGGACACGGCGATGCGGGTGACGACCGATGCCGTCCAGGTGCTCGGCGGCTACGGCTACACGCTGGACTTCCCCGTCGAGCGCTTCATGCGCGAGGCGAAGGTGCTCCAGATCGTCGAGGGTACGAACCAGATTCAGCGCATGGTCATCGCCCGCCGTCTCGTGGGCCCAGAGACCCGCTGATCCGCCCCGACTCCGGCCAGGCCGGGGCCGTCACGAGCCGGGACCACTCCGGGTCGCGGCGCCCCGGCAGGGTCCGGCCCTTGCTGTGCCACTGGCGCAGGAGCGCCCGGTAGAGGGGCGGATCGGCGGGATGCGGAACCGATTCTGCGGAGACGGAGGGCGGAGGGACGAGACGTCGGAGTCCGTCGCCGACCGATGTGTACTGCAGGGTCATATCGGGTCAACAGCCGCAGAGCCGCCGGGGTTATCGCCGATCCCATTCGAGCGTCCGTTCACGCGGTAATCCGCACTGCCCGCCCCTCCGGAAAGGGGCGGGGGGAACACGTGGGACGCGGCGGGAAAAGTACCCGCCGGACGGGCCCTACGCCGCGCGCCGCAGCTGCGACACCTTGAGCGGACGCGAGCCCGGACCGCCGACGTGCGAGAACGGCTGAGTCCGCCAGTCGAGCCCCTGAGGGAGCGTCAGCAGCAGCGCCGTTTCCTGCTCCTGGACCTCCAGGCTCTCGTCGGCGGGCTTGGCGTCCGCCGCCGGGCGCCCGGTGCCCGCGCACGCCGTGAGCCCGAACGGGTTCCACGGGGTGGGGCACTTCGCGTGCTCGGGCAGGACGTTCTCGTCCGCCAGCAGCGCGATCGGCTGGTTGCAGTCCGGGCAGATCACCCGGTACATCTCAAAGGTGTCGTACGCGTCGAAGTCGTCGAGATCGTCGACCTCGTTGTCGTCGACGGAGTCGACGGATTCGACAGGCTCCGGTTCGGTACGTCCGGTGCGCTTCGGGCTCTGCATGGAGACACTCCCCCTCGGGTGGGCCGACAAGGCGCTGCGACCTCGACCACAGCAAGCACTTCCCGTCACGCACGCGTGGTAATCGCGCCTGCCCGATGGACACGGCCTCAGGCGTGTGGCGTTCGTCACATGCCCGTCGCAGGTGCCCTCCGGAGGGCTTCCGGCTGTGCCGGAGGCCCTCCGGGGCAATAGGTTGATCCGCTATGGAGGAGCTGGATCGTCAGATCGTGGATTTGCTCGTCAAGGACGGGCGGATGAGCTACACCGACCTGGGCAAGGCCACGGGCCTGTCCACCTCGGCCGTGCACCAGCGCGTGCGCAGGCTGGAGCAGCGGGGGGTCATCCGCGGCTATGCCGCGGTGGTCGACCCCGAGGCCGTCGGGCTGCCGCTCACCGCGTTCATCTCGGTGAAACCGTTCGACCCCAGCGCCCCCGACGACATCGCGGAACGGCTGGCGGGCGTGCCCGAGATCGAGGCGTGCCACAGCGTGGCCGGCGACGAGAACTACATCCTCAAGGTGCGGGTCGCCACCCCGCTCGAACTCGAGCACCTGCTGACCCGCATCCGTTCCCTGGCCGGCGTGTCCACGCGTACGACCGTGGTCCTCTCCACCCCGTACGAGGCCCGCCCGCCGCAGATCTGACCCCGCCCCGCCCCCCGCGCACGGAACCTCCCGCGCGAGGGGCGAGACTGGTCCCCATGACCGAGCACAACGCCCCCGCCCCCCAGGTCGAACACCGCACCGTGCTGCTGCGCGGCGGAGACGTCCACAGCCCCGCCGATCCCTTCGCCACCGCGATGGTCGTCGAGCGCGGACATGTCGCCTGGGTGGGCTCCGAAGGGGCGGCCGACGCCTTCGCTCCGGGTGTCGACGAGGTGATCGACCTCGAAGGGGCTCTGGTGACCCCGGCGTTCACGGACGCACACGTGCACACCACGTCCACCGGTCTCGCCCTCACCGGCCTCGATCTCTCCGGTGCGCGCTCCCTCGCCGGTGCGCTGGATCTCGTACGGGCGCACGCCGCCGCAGCCCCGGCGGACCGCATCCTGCTCGGGCACGGCTGGGACGCCACGCGCTGGCCCGAACAGCGGCCCCCGTCCCGCGCCGAACTCGACGAGGCGGCCGGCGGGCGCCCGCTCTACCTGCCCCGGATCGACGTCCACTCGGCCGTCGTCACCACCGCCCTCCTCGACCTGGTCCCCGGAATCACCGGCCTGACGGGCTACCACCCGGACGCCCCGCTCACCGCCGCCGCCCACCACGCCGTACGCGCCGCGGCGCACGGCGCCGTCACGCCGGCGCAGCGCGCCGAGGCGCAGCGCGCGGCGCTCGCGCACGCCGCCTCGCTCGGCATCGGTGCGGTCCACGAGTGCGCGGGGCCCGACATCTCCGACGAGGAGGACTTCACCGGCCTGCTGAAGCTGGCGGCGGAGCAGCCGGGCCCGCGCGTCTTCGGCTACTGGGCCGAGCAGGTCGCGGGTGCGAAGGACGCCGAGCGCGTTCGCGCACTCGGCGCGGTGGGCGCGGCGGGCGACCTCTTCGTCGACGGGTCCCTCGGCTCGCACACCGCCTGCCTGCACGCCCCGTACGCCGACGCCCCCCACGCCGGCACCGCCCACCTCGACACGGCCGCCGTCGCCGCCCATGTCGCCGCCTGCACCGAAGCCGGACTCCAGGCCGGTTTCCACGCCATCGGCGACGCGGCCCTCACCTCGGTCGTCGACGGGGTGCGCGCCGCCGCCCAGAAGCTCGGCCTCGCCCGGATCCGCGCCGCACGCCACCGCGTCGAGCACGCCGAGATGCTGACCCCCGCCACCATCGCCGCCTTCGCCGAACTCGGTCTGACCGCCTCGGTGCAGCCCGCGTTCGACGCGGCCTGGGGCGGCGAGGACGGCATGTACGCGCAGCGCCTGGGCGCCGAGCGGGCCCGTACGCTCAATCCGTACGCCGCCCTGCTGCGCGCCGGGGTGCCGCTGGCCTTCGGCTCCGACAGCCCGGTCACCCCGCTCGACCCGTGGGGCACGGTCCGGGCGGCGGCCTTCCACCGCACGCCCGGGCACCGGATCTCCGTACGCGCCGCCTTCACCGCCCACACGCGGGGCGGCTGGCGGGCCGTCGGCCGCGACGACGCGGGCACCCTGGTCCCCGGCGCCCCCGCCGACTACGCGGTCTGGCGAGCCGACGAACTCGTGGTGCAGGCGCCCGACGACCGGGTCGCCCGCTGGTCGACCGACCCGCGCTCCGGCACCCCCGGGCTGCCGGACCTCACGCCCGGTGCCGAACTCCCCGTCTGCCTGCGGACCGTGGTCTTCGGACAGACCGTCTTCGTGCGGCCGAACGGGTGATGTGCGCGGGCGCGGTACCGCCGATCGGTGTTCCCAGGGGTCGTCGTATTCCTCGCGTACCTTCCGCACTGACCTGGTGATTTGAATGAACGCCGCAGGTCGAACGGCTATTGACAGAAAGCGGCCACCGGCCGGTAGGTTCGGCCGGGTCCACCGCAGGACGTCCGACCGGCAGACCTCCACGCAGTCGTCGAACGCCGCTGGGTCATGGGGCGGTGTGCCGCACCGGCGCACCCGTACTCGGAGCCAGGTTCAGCGCCCGCGCCTCGGGGGCGAGGGAAGGTTCAGCCGGGCGGGGTCCCCCCTGCTCCTCGGGAGCCCGGGGAAGGTGGGACCCGGGTGGGGCCCGGATGTTCAGTAGACAACGGCTCTCGGCCGACCCGCAGCCGGCGGGCCCGGGGCCGGCCCGAAGGACGCCGGGCCCCGACCCGCAGAACGGCTTTCCGCTTCCTCCCGACGGCATCCGTGCAGGCCTGCCGGACCACGCTCGCTATGGTGGGGCAACTGTGTACGGACATTAAGGGGAAGCAGTGAACGACGGCGGTCAGAGGCGTTACGGCCCGCTCGGCAGAGCCTTGGTGATCATTCCGACCTACAACGAGGCCGAGAACATCAAGCCGATCGTCTCCCGGGTGCGTGCGGCGGTCCCCGACGCGCACGTCCTGGTCGCCGACGACAACAGCCCCGACGGCACCGGAAAGATCGCCGACGAGATCGCGGCCGGCGACGACCAGGTCCAGGTCCTGCACCGCAAGGGCAAGGAAGGGCTCGGCGCGGCCTACCTGGCGGGCTTCCGCTGGGGCATCGAGCACGAGTACGGCGTACTCGTGGAAATGGACGCGGACGGCTCGCACCAGCCCGAGGAGCTTCCGCGCCTGCTGACCGCCCTCAAGGGGGCCGACCTGGTCCTCGGCTCGCGCTGGGTGCCGGGCGGACGCGTCGTCAACTGGCCCAAGCACCGCGAGGTGCTCTCCCGGGGCGGCAGCACGTACTCGCGGGTGCTGCTCGGTGTACCGATCCGCGACGTCACGGGCGGCTTCCGGGCCTTTCGCGCGCAGACCCTGGAAGGCCTCGGCCTCGAAGAGGTCGCCTCCCAGGGGTACTGCTTCCAGGTCGACCTCGCCCGTCGTGCGGTCGAGGCGGGGTACCACGTGGTCGAGGTGCCCATCACCTTCGTCGAGCGCGAGCTGGGCGACAGCAAGATGAGCCGTGACATCGTCGTCGAGGCGCTGTGGCGCGTGACGGCGTGGGGCGTCGGCTCCCGCGCGAACAAGCTCCTCGGGCGCAGGCCCACCTGATCTCTTCTTTACGCCGTCCAGGCGCCCGCCCAGGCACACTGGGGGCATGACGACCGGCTCACCGCTCCCGACAGCCCCCAAGCGCTCGCGTGCGCGCACCCTCGTACCTCTCTCCGTCGCCGCCTGGCTGGTGCTGGAGATCTGGCTGCTGACCGTCGTGGCCGGTGCCACGAGCGGATCCACGGTGTTCCTGCTGCTGGTGGCGGGCGTCATGCTCGGCTCCGTGGTCATCAAGCGGGCGGGCCGCCGTGCCTTCAGGAACCTCACCGAGACGCTCCAGCGGCAGCAGTCGGGCGAGACGCCCGCGCAGCGGCGGGGGAGCAGCGGCAACGGTTTCCTGATGCTCGGCGGTCTGCTGCTGATGCTGCCGGGACTGGTCTCGGACGCGGCGGGGCTGCTGCTGCTCGTACCGCCCGTCCGGTCGTTCCTCGGCAGGTACGCCGAGCGTTCCCTGGAGCGCAGGATGAGCGCGGCCGGCGCCGGCAGCCTGGGCGACGCCTTCCAGCAGGCCCGCATTCACCGCCCGGACGGCAAGGTCGTGCAGGGTGAGGTCGTCCGGGAGGACACGCGGCCCGCGCCGCGGCGGGACGACGGCCTGCGGCCGCCGCTGACCCCCTGACGCCTCCGCCGGCCCCCCTGGCGCGGTCGCTTGTGGAATGACAAGAGCCGCGGGGCCGTGACAGCAGACTCGCTGTGTCACGGCCCCGCGGCTCTTGCTGTTGTGCTGACTGCCGTCAGGCGCAACGCCGGGGCGTTACGCGGACTTGCGGCTGTCCCGCGGATGCACCGCAATGTTCATGGCGCCGGATCGCAGTACCGCAAGCCTTTCGGCCAGGACCTCTTCGAGCTCCTCGCGGGTGCGCCTTTCCATGAGCATGTCCCAGTGCGTACGCGCGGGCTTGCCCTTCTTCTCCTCAGGCCCGTCGCCGTCCACCAGGAGTGCCGTGGCGCCGCACGCCTTGCACTCCCACTCCGGCGGAATTTCGGCCTCTACCGAGAACGGCATCTCAAATCGATGTCCGTTCGGGCATGCGTACTCCACCGCCTGGCGCGGGGCCAGATCGATGCCGCGGTCGGTCTCGTAGCTTGTAACCACGAGTCGCGTGCCGCGGAGAGCTCGCTCACTCATGAATCGTGCCTCCCGGGCTTGTCGCCCACAGGACAGGTGTCGCTGTCGTCGTCATCCGGTCAACGTCCGGTCGGCGGTAAAGATTCCCGTTGCGGGTCATGCGTCGCCCGTCGTGCCGCTGCTTTTTCCCAAAAGTTGGGTACCCACCAGTGCCTGGTTTGTCACTTCTGGCAGCAGATGTCACCCAGCGTTGTCGATATCCGAGCGCGCAGTAACGGTCCGCCTGGCAGGCCAAAGGCGTACACTACCGGCCTTTCACTTCACGTGTCTAAATTCGCTCCGGCACGGGGTTTCCGGCCGCCTCCACGGCCCGCCGCACGGGCACCCGGACGAGCAGGGCGAATCCCAGGGCGAAGAAGGCCACGAGCGAGATGATCGCGTCCCGGTAGCTGCCGGTCAGCTGGTACGTGAGCCCGAAGACCAGCGGCCCCAGCCAGCTCATGCCCCGGTCGCTCATCTCGTAGACCGAGAAGTACTCCGCCTCCTTGCCGCGCGGCACCATGTGGGAGAAGAGGGAGCGGGACAGGGCCTGGCTGCCGCCGAGGACCAGGCCGATCGCCGAGGCCAGGGCGTAGAACCAGACGGGCTCCCCGGCCGGCAGGAAGTAGCCCGCGCCGATCGTCAGGGTCCAGGCCGCGAGCGAGCCGAGGACGGTGCGCTTGGCGCCGAACCGCTGGGCCAGCCGGCCCATGCCGAGCGCGCCGGCGACCGCGAGCACCTGCACCAGCAGGACGGCCGTGATGAGCGTCGTCTGGTCGAGGCCCAGTTCCTCGGACCCGTAGATCGACGCCTGCGAAATCACTGTCTGGACGCCGTCGTTGTAGACCAGATAGGCCAGCAGGAAGGACAGCGTCAGCGGATGGCGGCGCATGTCCTTGACGGTGGCGGCCAGTTGGCGCCACCCCGTGCCGGCCCCGCCCGGCGCGCGGTCGCCGCTCGCCGTCGCCCTCCGGTCGCGAAGCCGGCGCAGCGGCACGAGCGTGAAGGCGCCCCACCACAGGCCCGCCGAGGCCAGGCAGATCCGGACGGCCGTGGACTCCGGGATCCCGAAGCTCTCGTGTCCCGAATAGAGGACGAGGTCGAGGACGAGCACGAGGGCGCCGGACGTGTAGCCGAACGCCCAGCCGCGCGAGGAGACCTTGTCGCGCTCGTGCGGCCGGGCGATCTGGGGGAGATAGGCGTTGTAGAGCACCATCGCGACGGACTGGGCGGCATTGGCGACGATCAGCAGGAACGCGCCGAGCAGATAGCGGTCCCCGTCCAGGAAGAACATGCCCGCCGTCGCGCCCGCCCCGACGTACGCGGCGGCCGCGAGCAGCGGTTTCTTGCGGCCCGTGCGGTCCGCGACCGCGCCCGCCAGCGGCATGACGAGCACAGCCACCACGACGGACACGGAGACGGCGTACGCGAACACCGAGCCCGCCCGTACCGGGATGCCCAGCGGGTGGACGAAGCCGTCCGCGTCCGCCGCCGCCTTCGCGACCGCCGTCAGGTAGGGGCCGAGGAAGACCGTGAGCACACTCGTCGAGTAGACGGAGCACGCGAAGTCGTAGAAGTACCAGCCGCGTTGCTCGCGCCTGCGGCCGGCCGCCCCGTCCGGGCCGTCCGCCTCCTCCGCGCCGTCGGTACGGTCCACGGTGCCAGCGCTCACCGCGCACCCCCTCGCTCGTCCCCGTGCCGTCGCGGGCACGGGACGGGATCAGGCCCAGGCACCCCGCTCGGCCAGCACCGTGCGCAACGTCTCGATGTGATCCGTCATGATGCCATCCACGCCGAGATCGAGAAGCGCTGCCATCCGGCCCGGGTCGTTGACCGTCCACACGTGGACCTGGAGGCCGAGGGCGTGCGCCGTCCGCACGAAGCGGTGATCGACCACTCTGACACCGCCCTGGGCCTCCGGTACCTGGGCGCACACCGCGCTGCGGCGCACGGGGGCGGGCAGCGAGCGTGAACGCAGCCACAGCCCCAGGACACCCGAGGTGCCGAAGGAGGTGGCGAGGCGGGGGCCCGCGAGGCGCTGCGCCCTCGCCACCCGGTTTTCGTTGAACGATCCGACACACACACGGTCCCACGCGCCGGTCCTGCGGATCAGGTCGACCAGGGGTGCGAGGGCGGGCTCGGCCTTGATGTCCACGTTCCAGCGGGCTTCGGGGAACTCCTCGAGCAGTTCCTCGAAGAGGGGCAGCGGCTCGTTTCCCGCCACCCGCGCGCGGCTGACGACGTTCCAGGGAAGCGCGGAAATGCGTCCCCGCGCGTCCGTCACCCGGTCCAGGGTCGCGTCGTGGAAAGCGACGAGCCGGCCGTCCGCCGTGGCGTGCACGTCCGTCTCGAAGTACCGGTACCCGGCTTCACGGGCGCGCCGGAACGCCGCCGCGGTGTTCTCCAGGCCGTCGGCCGCCCCGCCGCGGTGGGCGAACGCGAGTGGCGCGGGGTGGTTCAGATAGGGGTGGCGTACACGGTCACGGTTCACCGGGGAATCGTCGTGCCTTCCCGTGAACCGGCGACGACGACCGTGGTGCCGGTCTCCGGCGCCGGAACGGCGAAGACGCGCAGGAAGAGCTGGGCGAGCGGTCCGATGGCGAGGGCGTAGACGACGGTGCCGGCGCCGAGGGAGCCGCCCAGGACGAAGCCGGTGGCGACGACGGCCACCTCGATCGCGGTGCGCACGAGCCGGATGGAGCGCCCGGTGACGCGGTTCAGGCCGGTCATCAGCCCGTCGCGCGGACCGGGCCCGAACCGGGCGGCGATGTACAGGCCCGTCGCCATGCCGTTGAGCACGATGCCGGCGAGCATCAGCGGGATCTGCCCGGCCAGGCCGTGCACGTCGGGTACGAGGGCGAGCGTGCCGTCCATCGCGATGCCGATCACCACGACATTGGAGACGGTGCCGAGCCCGGGGCGCTGCCTGATCGGAATCCAGAGCAGCAGGACCAGGGCGCCGACGACGATCGAGACCACGCCGATCGTCAGTCCGGTCTTCTCGGCGAGGCCCTGGTGCAGCACCCCCCAGGGTTCGAGGCCGAGGCCCGCGCGCACGAGCACCGCCGAACTCACTCCGTACAGCGCCAGACCGACGTACAGCTGCAGCAGCCGGCGGGTGAGTTCCCTGGACAAGAGGTGCTCCTCGGATAGAGAGGGAGATGGTGGCGTCAGTGGACCGCTGCGTGACACTGTGTGGCTTGGAAGAAGATGCTATCCATGGCCAATTCGAGTTAGGTGGACTGGAAATTATGGCGCAGTGGACTTCGGCGGTCGGTGCGGCCCAGCTCGCCAGGCAGCTCAACGCCCAGCAGGCGCGCCCGCAGGGGCCCGGCACGCGCAAGCCGCCGGCGTACCGCGCCCTCGCCGACGGCATAAGGCTGCTGGTGCTCGAAGGGCGTGTGCCGGTCGCCGCGCGGCTGCCCGCCGAGCGCGAGCTGGCCGTGGCCCTGGCCGTCAGCCGTACCACCGTGGCCACGGCGTACGAGGCCCTGCGTGCCGAGGGCTTCCTGGAGTCGCGCAGGGGCGCGGGCAGCTGGACCGCCGTCCCCGCGGGCAACCCGCTGCCCGCGCGCGGCCTCGAACCCCTGCCGCCCGAGTCCCTCGGCTCCGTGATCGACCTCGGTTGCGCCTCCCTGCCCGCGCCCGAGCCGTGGCTCACCCGCGCCGTCCAGGGCGCGCTGGAGGAGCTGCCGCCGTACGCGCACACGCACGGCGACTACCCGGCGGGCCTGCCCGCGCTGCGGCAGATGCTCGCCGACCGGTACACCGAGCGCGGCATCCCGACCATGCCCGAGCAGATCATGGTCACCACCGGCGCCATGGGCGCGATCGACGCCATCTGCCATCTCTTCGCGGGCCGGGGCGAGCGGATCGCCGTCGAGTCGCCGTCGTACGCCAACATCCTCCAGCTGATGCGCGAGGCGGGTGCCCGGCTGGTGCCCGTCGCGATGGCCGAGGGGCTCACGGGCTGGGACCTGCCGCGATGGCGGCAGGTCCTGCGCGACGCCGCCCCGCGCCTCGCGTACGTCGTCGCGGACTTCCACAACCCGACCGGCGCCCTGGCCGACGAGGACCAGCGGCGCGGGCTCGTCGACGCGGCGCGCTCGGCCGGGACCGTTCTCGTCGTGGACGAGACCATGACGGAGCTCTTCCTGGACGCGGATGTCGCCATGCCGCGGCAGGTCTGCGCCTTCGACCCGTCGGGCAGCACGGTCCTGACGGTGGGCTCCGCCAGCAAGGCATTCTGGGCGGGCATGCGCATCGGCTGGGTGCGGGCGGCGCCGGACGTGATCCGCAGTCTGGTGGCGGCCCGCGCGTACGCCGACCTCGGGACGCCCGTACTGGAACAGCTCGCCGTCAACTGGCTGATGAGCACGGGCGGCTGGGAACAGGCCGTGGAGATCCGCCGCACGCAGGCGCGCGAGAACCGCGACGCGCTCGTGGAAGCGGTGCGCAGGGAACTGCCCGACTGGGAATTCGACGTCCCGCGCGGAGGGCTGACGCTCTGGGTCCGCACCGGGGGGCTGTCGGGTTCGCGGCTCGCCGAGATGGGCGAGCGCGTCGGTGTACGGGTCCCCTCGGGGCCGCGCTTCGGCGTCGACGGGGCCTTCGAGGGGTACGTCCGGCTGCCGTTCACCGTCGGGGGACCGGTGGCGGACGAGGCGGCGGTGCGGCTGGCGGCGGCCGCGAGGCTCGTGGAGAGCGGAGCGAGCTCCGGCACCGAAGCCCCGCGGACGTTCGTCGCCTGACCCGCCTCCGCCGGCTCTCCGGGTCTTCGGGGGGTCAGCCCTCGGCGGGCACCGGCTCCGGTTCCTGCGCGGGAGGCAGGACCCGGGGCTGCTTCCCGGAGCGCGCCTCCGGCACGTCCAGGCGCTCGGGAAGCAGGTCGATGACGGCCTGCCGGTGTGCCTCGCTCGTCGCGTCGTCGTACGGGTCGGGCGTGGCCGGGACCTGGAGCCGCATCACGGGACCGGCGCCGAGCCGTGCGTAACCGCGGCCGGGAGGGGTGTCGGGGATCGGCGTCGTGTGCGGCGGCTCTCCCAGCACGGACTCCACCTGCCCGGGAGCGGACGGACCGAGCACCACGCGCGCGCGTGTGTGGGAGCGTACGGTCTCGCTCAGGGCCTCCACGGTGTCGAACTGCTCCGCCACCACCACCGTGACGTTCGCCGCCCTGCCGTGCCGCAGGGGCACCTGGAGCAGCTGCTGGGGGTCGGTGTGCCCGTCGGCGGCCGCCAGGTGGCCGAACACGCTCGGCCGGTCCAGCAGGATCCACAGAGGGCGTTTCGTGTCTTCCGGGGCGGGGTGTCCGGCCTGGCGGGCACGGTTCGCGGCGATCAGCCGCCGCTCGGTCTCGTGCGCGGCCCATTCCAGGCTGGCGAGCGCTCCCGCGACGCTGCATTCGACGGCCAGTACGCCGTCGCGTCCGGTGAGGCACGCGTACTCGCCGGTGCCACTGCCCTCGACGATCACCACGTCACCGTGCTGGAGGGCCTGCAGGGCGATCGAGCGGAGCAGGCTGGTCGTACCGCTTCCCGGGTGTCCCACGGCGAGCAGGTGCGGCTCGGTGGAGCGCGGACCCGTCCGCCAGATCACCGGGGGAGCGTTGTACGTCCTGTCGCCCTCCGTGACCGGTACGGTCCGCTGGACCGCCCCGGCGTCGGTGAAGCCCAGTACGGTCTCGCCCGGGGCGGTGACGAAACGCTGGGCGGCGATGGCGGTGGACAGCGCGGGGAGCACCGTCATGAGGAGCTGGTTGCCCTCCTCGTCCCAGGCGAAGTGGTACTCGCGGCCGCGGCCCGACTTGGCGTGCAGCAGCCGCTCGACGCGGGCCCGGGAGGAGGCGTCGCCGTCGGTGAAGTACGCCGGGTAGCGCACCAGCAGCCGGACGAGCCGGCCGTCGTCGAAGGCGTACTCGGGGAACGCCTTGTCCCACTCGCCGCCGTGGGTGAACAGCGGGGCGGGGTCCTCGGCCACCGAGAAGTGCGGCACCAGGGCCTCGTAGACGGCCCGGAGCCGGTCCTTCTCGGCTTCGCCGGGCCCGGGTGCGGCGGTGCGTTCCCGCCCTTTCCAGGCGGCCGCGGCCATCACCGTGATCAGGACGAGCAGCGGTCCGTACGGGATGAGCGCGACCACCAGGACGACGGCCGACGCCAGGAACAGCGCGGGACCACGCCGGTCCTTGGGCATGGCGGCCCATGTGCGCCGGCCGGCGGCGGCCAGCCGCCGGAGACCACGTGTGACGGTGATCAGCGGATGGAGGACGTCGGTGGCGCTGTCGGCTGCGGTGCGCGCGATCTCGCGGCTGCGGGCGATCGGGGCACTGCTGCTGCTCGGAATGCGGGGGAGTGGGCGCCGGGCCACTTCGGTCTCCTGGTGGGGTTGGAGCGGTTGCGGCAGGTCAGAACTTGATCCCGCCCAGCAGGCCCGCGAGGCTGGCGCCTCCGGCCTTGATGCTCGGGGCGATGGCCGTGCCTGCCAGATAGAAGCCGAACAGTGCGCAGACGATGGCGTGCGAGGCCTTGAGACCGTCTTTCCGGAAGAAGAGGAAGACGATGATGCCGAGCAGTACGACGCCTGAGATGGACAGGATCATGAGGTTCTCCTGGTTGAGGGGACAGTCACCATGAGTTCTTCCAGGCTCACAGCATGTAGCCATACGGCAAAAGGTGCAAATGGGGTACTTTTCAGGTTTTTCACCGAGGTGGCCGATGTGGGTCCGCTCGCCGTGATCTTTGCCGCCGACGGGCCGGGTCATGTCGGCGGACGGGCAGTACCCTGACGATTCACTCGTACGGCTCCGATGTCGTACGTACAGGTCACAGCAGTGAACGGCAGTGGAAGGCGGTCCGTCCGATGAGCGAAACCCCGGATCCCGAGGTGGTCGAGCTGGCTACCAAGATCTTCGACCTGGCACGCCGGGGCGAGGCCGAGGCGATCGCCGCGTACGTCGACGCCGGCGTGCCCGCGAACCTCACCAACGACCGGGGCGACTCCCTCGTGATGCTCGCCGCCTATCACGGCCATGCCGGCGCCGTGCAGGCCCTGTTGAGCCGGGGCGCCGACCCGGACCGGGCCAACGACCGGGGGCAGACGCCGCTCGCCGGAGCCGTCTTCAAGGGTGAGGAGGCGGTGATCCGCGCGCTGGTCGACGGGGGCGCCGACCCGTCCGCCGGAACGCCGTCGGCCGTGGACACGGCACGGATGTTCGACAAGAAGGACCTGCTGGAGCTGTTCGGCGCCCAGTGACCGGGGCGTCGTAAATGTGGTCGCGTCGGCGAAATGGCTGGGTCATCATGACGACGGATTCACATGCGCGGGGACCGGCGGAAGCCGCCGGACCACGGGGAATGTGAACGGGCCCGCTCCGGGCCCACCGACGAGAGGCAGAGGAAGATGGTCTACAGCGGGCAAGAGACGACGGCGGACGACCGGACAGGGTGTCGCGCGGCCTAGGCACGGCACGTATCCCGGTTGCGTCGACAGCTTGATGTGAGGCTTTTTCCATGTTCGATCCAGTCATAGCGCCGAGCGGCACCCTGCTCGGCCTCCTGCAGAGGGGCCGCGGCGACGGCACGCTGCACGCGCTCGCCGCGCCGCGCCCCGAAGCGCTCGCGGCCCTCAACCACTGCGTCCTCGACGACCCCCGCCACGACTGGCACGTCGAGAACCGCTCCCTGTACTACGCGCGCCTCTACCTGGATCTCGACGGCGGGCTCGAAGCGATCGAGCAGCACCTCTTCGACCCCGAGGACCTCGTCGACACCGACGAGGGCAGGACCGGCCTCGCCCTCGCCGTACTGGGCCACCTCGCCTCGTACGGCAGGAATGACGCCGTGGCGCTGCTGCGGCGGTACACCAGGACCGGTGCCAACTGGACCTGGGCCCTCGACGAGCTCGCCCTGCGCGACGACGACGCCGGACTGCGCGGCCTCGCCCTGCCCGTGCTCGCCCGGTTCCCCGCCACCCCCGGGGGCGAGGCCGCACTGGCCTCCGCCGTACGGGACGCCTTCGAGCCCCGGCCCTGGCGGTTGTGGTCCGAGGACCCGCGCGAAAGCGTCGGCGCCCGCGTGCGGACGGCCCAGGAACAGGGGTCGTTCGCCCGCTGGCAGCGGCAGATGCGACCGTCCGGGCCCCGGCCCGGCTGGAGCGTCCAGGCGGTGTTCGACTGGGCCCAGCAGGGCCTGGACCGCGGTACGCCGCTGCATGTGCCGGCCGCCCGGTGCCTGACGGCCGTCGCGGGACCCGCGGACCGGTCCGCGATCGTCGAGGCCGCCCGCAGCGGCCAGGACGGCGCGCGCAGCACCGCCCTGCACTACCTCGCCGCGTCACGCGACCCTGCCGCGCTCGACCTCATCGAGGCGGCGGCCCAGAGCCCCTCCCGTACCGTCGCGGAAGCCGCCGTCGCCTCCTTCGAGCGGATGTGCGGCGCCGACGCGGTGGACCGGGCCCGCGGCTGGGTGCACCGCCCCGACGCACTGGGGGCGTCGGCCGCCGGTGTGCTCGCCTGCCGGGGCGAGGCCGGGGACGCCCCGCTCGTGCTCGGTGCGCTGCGGGAGACCGTACGGGCGGACGGGCCCGACGCACCGCTCCTGTGGACCCTCGTGGACGGCGCGGGGCGGCTGGGCATCTGTGCCGCGGCGCCCGTACTGCGCCACGTCTACCGGGAGACGGCCTCCTCGCACCTGCGCGGCCGCGCGGCGCGCGCCCTGGCCGCCACCGACCCGTCGTACGCCACCGGCTTCGCCGTCGAGTGCCTGTGGGACTGCGAGGAGACGACCAGGGAGCTGGCCGCGCTGCACGCCGAGACCGGCGACGCGCGCGTGGCGGAGAGACTGCGGCGGCTCGCCGCCGATCCGGCCGAGGAGGCCGAGGTGCAGACCGCCGTACGCAGCAGGATCGGGCCCGACGCGCCCGCCGTCTGAGCGGGCCCGACGGCGGCTGTCCGAGCGGGTGCGGGAGGGCGTGCGGGAACGCGTGACGGGCGCGGGCACGGGGGCCGCACACGCATAGGACGTTCCTCGGCCGGACGGATCCAAGCAGGCCGGGCCACTCCCGGCCTGACGACAACACGGGTGTGCGTGTCGTCGTCCTCACCGAATCCTTGTCCCCGGCGTCAACGGCGTTGCCCGTTGCGCCCTGCGGACCGCCCGCCGCCTTGCCGCCCGCGGGACCGGCGCGCGGCTCGGTCTGCGCGCTTCCCGGGCGCTCTCGGCCGCGCTCGCCGCCGTACCCGCGCCGACCGCGCCGCCCCTTGCCAGAATGGGTGAATGAGCGGGCGCTGGGAATTCTGGATCGACCGTGGCGGCACCTTCACCGATGTGGTGGGCCGACGGCCCGACGGAAGGCTCGTCACCCGCAAACTGCTCTCGCACGACCCGGAGCGCCACCGGGACGCGGCCGTCGCCGGAATCCGGCTCATGCTGGGGCTCGGACCGGACGAGCCGGTCCCGGCCGACCGGGTCGACAGCGTCAGGATGGGCACGACGGTCGCCACCAACGCGCTCCTGGAACGGCGCGGCGAGCCGACCGTGCTCATCGTCACCGAAGGCTTCCGGGACGCCCTGCGGATCGCCTACCAGAACCGTCCCCGGCTCTTCGACCGCCACATCGTGCTGCCCGAGGCGGTGTACGAGCGCGTCGTCGAGGTCCCGGAACGGATCGACGCGCACGGAGCGACCGTACGGCCGCTGGACCTCGCGGCCGTCACCGGGCGGTTGAGCGCCGCGCGGAACGACGGTTTCCGCAGTGCCGCTGTCGTGCTGATGCACGGCTACCGCCACCCCGGGCACGAGTCCGCCGTCGCGGCCGAGGCACGTCGGCTGGGATTCACCCAGGTGAGCTGTTCGCACGAGGTCAGTCCGCTGATCAAGCTGGTGCCGCGCGGTGACACGACCGTCGTGGACGCGTACCTCTCACCGGTCCTTCGCCGCTACGTCGACGAGGTCGCCAAGGAACTCGAAGGCATCCGCCTGATGTTCATGCAGTCCAACGGCGGACTGCGCGAGGCGGCGCACTTCCGCGGCAAGGACGCGGTGCTCTCCGGCCCCGCGGGCGGCGTCGTCGGAATGGCCCGTACAGCGCGGCAGGCCGGGTTCGAGCGCGTCATCGGTTTCGACATGGGCGGCACGTCCACCGACGTGTCGCACTACGCCGGCGAGTTCGAAAGGGACTTCGGCACACAGGTCGCGGGCGTACGCATGCGCGCTCCGATGATGAACATCCACACCGTCGCGGCGGGCGGCGGCTCCGTGCTGCACTTCGACGGCCGGCGCTACCGGGTCGGCCCCGACTCGGCGGGCGCCGTCCCGGGGCCCGCCTGCTACCGGCGCGGCGGCCCGCTCACGGTCACCGACGCCAATGTGATGCTCGGACGTGTCCAGCCGGATCACTTCCCCGCGGTCTTCGGTCCGCACGGCGACCGGCCCCTGGACGCCGGGGCCGTGCACCGCGGGTTCGCGCGGCTCGCCGACGACGTCGCCGAGGCGACCGGTGTACGGCACAGCCCCGAGGAGGTCGCGTCGGGCTTCCTCGGCATCGCCGTCCTGAACATGGCGAACGCCGTCAAGAAGATCTCCGTGCAGCGCGGCCACGACATCACCCGGTACGCCCTCACCAGCTTCGGCGGCGCCGGCGGGCAGCACGCGTGCGCCGTGGCCGACGCGCTGGGCGTCAGCACGGTGATCGTGCCACCGCTGGCCGGCGTGCTCTCCGCGTACGGCATCGGGCTGGCCGACGCCACCGCCATGCGCGAGCAGTCGGTCGAGGCGGAGTTCGACGAGGCGTCGCTCGGGGGCGTACGCGAACTGTGCGGCCGGCTGGCCGGACGTACCCGTGCGGAGCTGCGCGCCGACGGCATCGCGGACACGGCGATCAGCACGCACGCGCGCGTACTGATCCGTTACGCCGGTACGGACGCGAGCCTGCCGGTGGCACTGGGCGGCCTCCCGGACATGACCGCGGCCTTCGAGGCGGACCACCGCGCGCGGTACGGCTTCACCATGGACAAGCCGCTGGTCGTCGAAGCCGTCTCGGTGGAAGCCGTGGGCGCGGCCGAACCGTACGTTCCGCGAAACGTCACCGGAGGGAACGCGCGCCCGGGAACGCCGGCACCCCGTGCGACGGTACGGATGTTCACGGAAGGGCGCAGGCAGGACACCCCGCTGTACCGGCGTGACGACCTGCGGCCGGCGGACACCGTGGAGGGGCCCGCCGTCATCGCCGAGGACGACGCCACCACCGTGGTCGATCCGGGCTGGCGGGCGGCCGCAGGAGAGCGCGGACATCTGCTGCTCACGCGCGTACGTCCGCGCCCCGGCAGGACGGCGGTCGGCACGGACGTCGACCCCGTCATGCTGGAGGTGTTCAACAACCTCTTCATGGCCATTGCCGAGCAGATGGGCGTACGCCTCGAGAACACCGCCCACTCCGTCAACATCAAGGAGCGGCTGGACTTCTCCTGTGCGCTCTTCGACGCGCACGGCGCTCTGATCGCCAACGCTCCGCACATCCCCGTGCATCTCGGTTCGATGGGCGAGTCCATCAAGGAGGTGCTGCGGCGCAACGAGGGGAGCATGCGCCCCGGCGACGTGTACGCGATCAATGATCCGTACCACGGCGGCACCCACCTGCCCGACGTCACCGTGGTGACGCCCGTGTTCGACGTGGACGGAGGGCCGTTGCGCTTCCTGGTGGCCTCGCGCGGGCACCACGCCGAGATCGGCGGAATCACCCCCGGATCCATGCCCGCCTTCAGCCGTACGGTGCACGAAGAGGGCGTCCTTTTCGACAACTGGCTTCTCGTGAGGGACGGCAGGCTGCGTGAGGACGAGACGCGCGAGCTGCTGGCCGCCGCCCCGTATCCGTCGCGCGACCCGGACACCAACCTGGCCGACCTGCGCGCCCAGATCGCCGCCAACGAGAAGGGCATCGCCGAACTGCGCAGTATGACCGGCCAGTTCGGACTCGAGGTGGTCCAGGCGTACATGCGGCACGTACAGGACAACGCCGAGGAGTCCGTGCGGCGGATCGTCGCCGGGCTGCGGGACGGGACGTACCGCTACGAGACCGACAGCGGGGCCGTGATCCAGGTGGCACTGCGGGTGGACGGTGAGGCGCGCGGCGCGGTGCTGGACTTCACCGGAACGGCACCGCAGCAGCCGGGGAACCTCAACGCCCCCAAGTCGGTGGTCATGGCGGCCGTCCTGTACGTCTTCAGAACACTCGTCGCCGAGGAGATCCCTCTCAACAGCGGCTGCCTCGAACCGCTGGAGGTGCGGGTCCCCGAGGGTTCGATGCTCGCGCCCGCCTACCCGGCGGCGACCGTGGCGGGCAATGTCGAGACCTCGCAGGCGGTGACCGGCGCGCTGTACGCCGCGCTCGGCGTCCAGGCCGAGGGCTCGGGGACCATGAACAACGTCACCTTCGGCAACGACCGCGTGCAGTACTACGAAACCGTGGCGAGCGGCTCGGGGGCGGGCGACGGATTCGACGGGGCCGACGCCGTGCAGACCCATATGACCAACTCGCGTCTCACCGACCCCGAGGTGCTGGAGTGGCGTTACCCGGTGCGCCTGGAGAGCTTCTCCGTGCGGGAGGGCAGCGGGGGAGCCGGCCGGTGGCGGGGCGGCTGCGGCGCGGAACGCAGGATCCGCTTCCTGGAGCCGATGACGGTGGCGCTGCTCTCCGGCCACCGCCGTGTCCCGCCCTACGGCATGGCCGGCGGCGGGCCGGGAGCGACCGGCAGCAACTTCGTCGAGCGCGCCGACGGCACCGTCACGCCGCTGGAGGGGTGTGACACGGCCGAAGCCGGGCCGGGGGACACGCTGGTGGTCCGTACGCCCGGCGGGGGCGGCTACGGCCGGCCTGAGGACTGAGGACTGAGGGCTGAGGGCTGAGGACGCCTGAGAGCTTTCTTGCGGGCCCTCAGCGCCGGCCGGCCCGGACGAAGCGGACGGGCGTGCCGGGCGCGGCCTGCGCGGCCGCGGCCAGGTCCTGTTCTTCGACGACGGCGACCACCGGGTAGCCGCCCGTGGTGGGGTGATCGGCCAGGAACACCACGGGGCGCCCGTCGGGCGGCACCTGCACCGCGCCGAGCACCATGCCCTCACTCGGCAGTTCACCGGCCACGGCGCGCTCCAGGGGCGGGCCGTCGGTGCGCAGTCCGATGCGGTTGCTCGCGGAGGAGACGCGGTAGACCGCCGTGGCCAGGGTGCGCAGCGCCCGCCCGGTGAACCAGTCCGTACGGGGACCGGGGCCGGCCCGCAGCACCAGTTCCTCCGGAGGGCCCTGCCAGGGCACGGCATCGGCGTACACCGGCGGCCCCGATACGTCTCCCAGCGGCAGCACCGCACCGTCGGCCAGCGGCGCGGGGCCGAGCCCCGACAGCAGATCGGTGGAACGGCTGCCCAGCACGGGCTCGGCGGCGACCCCGCCGGCGAACGCGAGATAGCTCCGTACGCCGCGCACCGCACGCCCGAGCTCCAGTACGGCTCCCGCCGCCACGCGCACCGGTGCGCCCCAGGCGGCGGGGCGCCCGTCCACGGTGACGGGGCACGGCGCACCCGTGACCGCCACGGTGACCGCGCAACGCGGCCGTACCGCGCACCCGTCGAGCGTCGTCTCCAGGAGAGCCGCCTCCGGCGGATTGCCGGCCAACCGGTTCGCGAGAGCGCCCGCCGGCCGGTCCAGCGCGCCCGAGAGCGGCACTCCCAGATGGGCGTGACCGGGCCGCCCCAGGTCCTGTACGGAGGTCAGCGCCCCGGCCCGTACGACCGCGAAAGCCCGGTCCGTCACAGCTCCTCCGGTACGAAGCGCACCCGGGTGCCCGGCGTGAGCAGCGCGGCGGGCGTCCGGGTGTGATCCCACAGCACTGCCTCCGTCGAGCCGATGAGCTGCCAGCCACCGGGGGAGGCACGCGGATAGACCCCCGTGTACGCGCCGGCCAGCGCGACGGCGCCCGCCGGGACCGCCGTGCGCGGCGTGCCCCTGCGCGGTACGGCGTACCGCTCGTCGAGGCCGGTCAGATAGCCGAACCCGGGCGCGAACCCGCAGAACGCCACCCGGAACACGGTCGCCGCGTGAATCCGCCCCACCTCGTCTTCCGGTACGCCCCACAGCCCGGCCACCGCCGCGAGGTCGGGGCCGTCGTAACGCACCGGGATCTCGACCGTGCCCCCGGCGCCCGGCGCGAGCGGCGGGATCTCCCAGCCGGCCAGCCGCCGCGCGAAGTCCCCGGGATCGTCGAGGCCGTCGAGCAGCACGGTGCGCGCCGCCGGCACGATCTCCCGCACGGCGGGGAGCATGCCCTGCGCGCGGCGGCGCAGCAGTTCGGCGTGGAACGCCTCCGCCTCCTCGCCGCTGCCGAGTTCGACCAGCAGGGCACGGTCGCCGGCCGGCAGCGCCCTCATGGCCCTCATGGCACTCATGGCCCTCATGCGAAGGCCTCCACACGGACGCCCGCGCCCTCCAGGCGCTCCCGTACGCGGCGGGCGAGGCCGACGGCGCCCGGGGTGTCCCCGTGCAGGCACAGTGAGCGGGCCCGCACGCCGACCGGCCTGCCGCAGTGCGAGGTGACGACGCCGGACCGGGCCATGGAGAGGGAGCGTTCGACGACCGTCACCTCGTCGGTGACGACGGCGCCCTCCTGCCCGCGCGGAACGAGCGTCCCTTCCGCCGTGTACGCGCGGTCCGCGAACGCCTCGGCGACGACCGGCAGACCGGCCTGAGAGGCGATGCCGAGGAACCGCGACCCCGGCAGTCCGAGAACGGGCAGCTGTCCGCCCGCGAGCAGTACACCGTCGACGACGGCGGTGGCCTGCTCCTCGTCGCGCACCACACGGTTGTAGAGCGCTCCGTGCGGTTTGACGTACGAGACGCGTGAACCCGCCGCTCGCGCGAACACTTCCAGCGCGCCTATCTGGTAGGCGACTTCGGCGGCGAGTTCGTCCGCGGGGACGTCCATGGAGCGCCGTCCGAAGCCTGCCAGATCGCGGTACGAGACCTGCGCGCCGATCCGTACTCCCCGCTCGGCCGCGAGGTCGCAGACGCGGCGCATGGTCGCCGCGTCACCGGCGTGGAAGCCGCAGGCGACGTTGGCACTGGTGACGACGGACAGCAGCTGGTCGTCGTCGGTCAGCCGCCAGCGCCCGAAACCCTCCCCGAGGTCGGCGTTGAGATCGATCGATGCCGAGGTCATGTACGGATCCGTCTCCTGGTCAGGCCACACGGAACTGCTCGTCGCGGGCGTCGGTGATGAACATCCGGCCCGGTGCGTGGGTGATCGCGAAGGGCGGCCGTGAGGCCGTCACGGCCGCCTGCCGCGTCACTCCGCAGGCCCGGAACACCGGAACGTCACCGGGCTGTGCTTCCACGGGGTCGCCGAAGTCCGGCCGCCCGAGGTCCATGATGCCGAGACCGGCCGGATCGCCGACGAGTTCACCGTCCCGCCGGACCCGGTACCCGGGCAGGTCGGTGCGCAGATCGGCGCCGGGTGCCAGCAGAGTGGTCCAGGAGCCGGCTCCGGTGACGTCGAGCACGGGACAGGGCTTCGGGTTGCGCCGGCAGAAGAGCAGCACCTCGTACGCCCGGTCCGCGGGCACCGGGAGGAGGTTGGCCTGCGCGTACCCGGGCGCCCGGCCCGCGGTCGTCGCGCCGGCCCCTGTGCGGAACAGGGCGCGTGCTTCCCGGGGGCTCCTGGCCGTCGCGGCGACGTTCACCGGAGTTCCTTCCCGCGCGTCTCGGGAAGCCCGAACAACGCCACTACGGCGAGTCCGTAACCGATGGCACCGAAGATGAGAGCACCCCCGACGCCCCAGCTGCCCGCCAGGAAGCCGACGAGGGTCGGGAAGAACGCACCCACGGCACGGCCCGTGTTGTACGTGAACCCCTGGCCGGTCCCGCGAACCGCCGTCGGATAGAGCTCACTGAGGAACGAGCCGAAGCCGCTGAAGATGGCCGACATGCAGAACCCCAGCGGGAAGCCCAGGACGAGCACCACGTTGTTCGCCCCGGCCGGGATGTTGGTGTAGGCGAGGATGCAGGCGGCGGAGAGGAACGCGAAGAGCGCGATGTTCTTCTTGCGGCCCAGCCTGTCGGTGAGATATCCGCCGGTGAGGTAACCGATGAACGCACCCGAGATCAGGAACGTCAGGTAACCGCCGGTGCCCACGACGGTGAGGCCCCGTTCCGTCTTGAGGTAGGTGGGCACCCAGGTGGCGAGGGTGTAGTAGCCGCCCTGGACGCCGGTGGACAGGAGCACGCCGAAAAGCGTGGTGCGCAGCAGGTCCTTCTTGAAGATCGCCGTGAACGATCCCTTGTGGCTGCTCGCGAGACGCCGTTCGGCCGCTTCCGGCGCGTCGCTGACGTGGCGGCGTACGTAGACCACCAGGAGCGCGGGAAGCGCGCCGGTCCAGAACATCACGCGCCAGGCCGTGTCCGGGTCCAGGTACTGGAACACCAGCGTGCAGACGATGACCGCGAGCGCCCAGCCGACCGCCCAGGAACTCTGGATGGCGCCGAGCGTACGGCCGCGGTGCCTGGCGGAGGAGTACTCGGCGACCAGGATCGCGCCGACCGCCCACTCGCCGCCGAAACCGAGGCCCTGGAGGGCGCGGAAGACCAGCAGCGTCTCGTAGTTGGGGGCGAACCCGCACAGGACGGTGAACAGGGCGTAGGTGATCACTGTGATCATCAGCGCCTTCACCCGGCCTATGCGGTCGGCTGCGATGCCGGCGATGGCGCCGCCGATCGCGGAGACGACCAGGGTGACGGTCGTGAGCAGGCCGGTCTGCCCGGTGCTGAGACTGAAGTACGCGGAGATCGCGACCATGCTCAGGGGCAGCGTGAAGAAGTCGTAGGAGTCGAGGGCGTATCCGCCGAACGCTCCGCCGAACGCGCGGCGGCCGCGCGGCCCGAGGGCGCGCAGCCAGGCGAACGCTCCGTTGTCGTCAGGGAGTTCGTTCTGCTCCGGCTGTGCCTGGGTGGTACTCATCTGCACCTCGCAGGAGGGGAGGAGGGAGGAGTGCGCTGAGACCGTGCGGTGTCGTCAAGGTAGGGGATTGTTGAACGATCCGACAAGAGTCATGTCGGCTCGTTCTTGCTTCTACGATGGACACCGGACGCCACCGGGAGCGGCCGGTTCGCGGGAACCGAGGGAGAGGGCGCTGTGAGCACGACGGAGTCCGAGGCCGGAGGGCTGGCTGACGACCGCCCCCTGCTGGGCCGCACCAGCACGGCGGAGCGAGTCGCGGACATCCTCCGCACCCGTATCGCCGAGGGCTATTTCCCGCCGGGGGAGCGCCTTTCGGAGGACAGCATCGGCAAGGCGCTCGGCGTCTCGCGCAACACCCTGCGCGAGGCGTTCCGGCTGCTGACCCATGAGCGGCTGCTCGTCCACCAGCTCAACCGCGGCGTCTTCGTCCGGGTCCTCGCCGTCGAGGACGTCGAGGACATCTACCGCACCAGACTGCTGATCGAATGCGCCGTCGTCCGCGGCCTGGGCGCACCTCCTTTCCCCCTCGGCGGCCTCGACAAGGCCGTCACCGACGGTGAGCGGGCGGCCCGCCGAGGGGAGTGGAAGGGGGTGTCGACGGCCAACATCCACTTCCACCGCGAACTCGTCGCCCTCGCCGGCAGCCCGCGCACCGACGAGCTGATGCGCAGCGTCCTGGCGGAACTGCGCCTCGCCTTCCACGTGGTGGCAGATCCGCGCCGGCTGCACGAGCCCTATCTCGTACGGAACCGGCAGATTCTGGAATGCCTGCGGACGGGCGACAACGCGGCCGGTGAACGACTGCTCGCCGGCTATCTCGACGACTCGCGCACCCAGCTCGCCGAGGTGTACGCGCGCCACATGGAAGCCGGGGACTGGGGGGCCTGAGCGCCTGCCGGACCCCCTGCTCCGGCCCGTCCCGAGGGGTCGCTTCTGCGCCGTTTCGACCGGTGTCAGTGCGAGGACCTAATCTGGGCCACGTGACTTCGCCTGCATCGACGGAATTGGTTCCGCCCCAGCTCAGCGCGGGGCCGCGGCCCGCACAGGGCCCGGCCGCCGACGAGGGGCTCGCGCGGCGGCTCCGCGCGCTCGCCTGCACGGCGCCGCTCCATGATCTCGACGTCCGCAAGGCGAACCTCGCAGGCGAGTACTCGGTCTACGCGATGGCGGAAGTCGCCCTCGCCGCGATCGATCTGGTCACCCTCAACATGGACTTCGACACGGGCGCCGACCATGAGCAGATAGTGGCCAGACTGCTCCCGCGCGTCGCTGCCCAGGCCCCGCACCGCCCGCTCGCCGAGCACGAACGCGTCGCCCGCTGGGTCCTGGAGAACCTGATCAACGTGGGAAGCGTGGACCGCGGCTTCCGCGCGGTCTACGGAACGTTCGGCCCGGACGGCGCCTACGTGCGCAGGGACTACGACTTCAAGCTCCTCGAGGAGGTCCCCGGACACGGCGGCAGTGTCTACCTGCGGACCACCGACGAGGCGGTCAACGTCCTCGTCGGCGCCCTGGACACGGATGTCACCAGCGCGCAGATCGCCGCCGAGGTCAAGCTCGAAGTCCTGATCACCCGGGGCCGGCTCGCCGACGCCCAGCTCGCCGCCGAGCAGGCCCGCTACCGGACCGTGCAGTACGCCGAGACGCTGCGCAGGACGCTGGAGGCCACCCGGCGCAATGTGCGCGCCGTCGACTGGCTCAACTCCGTGCCCGACATGATCGCCGAGGCGCTCGACCACGTGGCCGACCGCTACCGGCACGAGAACGCGATTCTCACCAACATCCGCAAGGCGCGCGACGAGGCCGAGGGCCCGGAGAACAAGCGGCGCGCGGCCGAGCTCGTCGACATCGTCAAGGACTGCATCCGCAGGCACACGCAGCTGCAGTCCCGGCTGCTGGAAGCGGGACCGCTGTTCCGCGCCGAGCAGGACCGCCAGGCCTTCGCCACGCCCACGGCCCGCTCGGGACTCGATCTGTACGGCCAGCTGGTCGCCCCGCTGCTGCCGCTGCCGGTCGAGCAGGCGATCCGGGTCACCGACGCCTTCTTCGCGCGCGGCACCGGGCTGCGCACGCCCGTGGCCGTACGCGTCGGGGACCTGGTCGACATACTGCTGACGCCGCCGGCGGAGCGGGAGCACCTGGGCGCGGAGATGCCCGAGCCCGACCTGATCGCCACCCCCGACGACAGCCGGTTCAGCGAGGAGCAGCTGGCGAGCGCGATGGAGCTGCTCGACCTGCCGCACGACGCACCGCGCAGGCTGTCCGGGCTGCTGGCGGACGCCCGGCGCCGCGACCCCGAGCTCCCGTACCTCGTCGCGCTGCTCGCGGTCCACGCGGCGAGCCCGCCGGTCGGCACCGCGTACCGGCAGGGCGAGGAACGGCTGCTGTTCGCCGTGGACGACGGCACCGAGCTCGACGACCCGGAGTTCGGCGGCGCCGACCTGATCGTGGGCATGGCCCTGCTGGACGCGGCCGGGATGACCGCGGACCGCAAGGAGACGGCATGAACACGAGGCGCGGGACCGCTCCGGACAAGGCCGCCGCCCCGGCTCCGCCGCCCCCGGTCCGCCCGCAGCCGGCCTCTTCCTCCGCCACCGGCCCGGCGGCGGCGGCCCACGCCACTGATCACGCGCCGCACCGGCAGGCGCCGCCGGGTGGCCGTGCCGTCGCTGCCGCGAGTCCGGGCACCCCGGACGCCGGGCGCGCCACCCCGTCCGTACCCGAAACCGAGAACTTCCGTACCGAGGAGCAGCAGCCGTGAGTGACCACCACGCAGAGCACACCGACGCGTGGAGGGAGCGGCCCGTCGGTGGCGCAGCCGGCGCGGCCACCGCCGCCGAGCCGGCCGAGACGTTTACGACCGCTCCCTCGCCTCCCCCGCCCGTCGCGAACGCACCCGCCGCGAACGGCGCGGTCACGCCCGCCGACGCCGCCGACGCCGCCCGGCTCGTGTCCTTCGGGCTGCAGCCCAAGCTGCTGCCCGCCCGCGACATCGAGTACGCCGACCTCCTCCGCCGCTACCGCGAGGAACCCGCCTTCGCCCGGCTGGCCGACGCCGTCGCGACCGGGCTCGGGCTCGTCGTCCTCGAAGTCTCCACGCGCGCCGGCATGGCGGTCTCCGCCGGAGAGGACTCCGTCTTCGCCGTACGCATGGGCGACTACGCCCGGCGTGCCTCCGCCGACTCCGCCGACCGGTTCCTGCACGGCCTCGCCCACCTGGCTGTCGCCGCGCTGGCGTTCCCTCGCCCCGAAGACCTCGCCGACGACAACTACATCGGCCGCATCACGGTCAACGGCGTCGACGCCTTCGTACGGCAGGCATGCCGCCGTCTCGAGGACCGCGCCGACGCCCAGGGCGAGAACACCGACCCGGCCACCGAGGCCCCCGGCCTCGAAGCGGCCTGGCGGATATACGCCCGTCGCAGCGCGACCGGCGCCACCAAGGACGCGCGGCGGCTGGCCGGTTCCACCACCGGCATCGTCGGCAAGGCCGTCGCCTTCCTCACCGATTCCGGCTTCCTGCAGCGCACGGGTGACGACGCCGGAGGGGCGTACCGCACCACCGCCCGCTACCAGTTGCAGGTCCGTGACATGGCGGGCAGCGCCGCCATGGCCGAGCTGCTGGAACTGGGCGTGGTGCCGGTGACCGACGGCAGCGCGACGCTCGTGCCGCCGCCGGACGCCGACGACCTCGAACTGACCGCCGAGGCCGGCCTGCCCTTCCACGCCTGACCCAGCCGGTTCCCGGCCGGTCTCCGGCCGGCCACCGCACACCTGCCGCTTCACGACTTACGACGAGAGTCCGCCGCCATGTACGAGTTGTCCCGGGTCCGCCTCTACTCCATCGGGCCCGCCGGTGCGCGCTACGCCGACACCGTGCTTGACCTGCGCGGAGTCGGCAAGCCCGTCCCCCACCCCGCCCCCACCCAGGCGGAGTTCTTCGAAGAGGACCCCGTCGGCCCGCCGCGCAGACCCGCGCCCGCCGGCGTGCTCTTCCTGGAGAACGGCGGAGGCAAATCCGTCCTGCTCAAGCTGATCTTCTCGGTGATGCTGCCGGGCCACCGCAATACGCTCGGCGGCGCGAGTTCCGGCGTGCTGCGCAAGTTCCTGCTCGCCGACGACTGCGGGCACGTGGCACTGGAGTGGCAGCACACGCTCACCGGTGAGTGCGTGGTCGTCGGCAAGGTGAGCGAGTGGCGCGGGCGGCAGGTGTCCAACGACCCGCGGAAGTTCGCGGAGGCCTGGTACTCCTTCCGCCCCGGCCCCGGGCTCAGCCTCGACTCGCTGCCGGTCGCCGAGTCCACCGCCGTCCGCACGCCCGGCGAGGGCGCCTCGGGCGCGAAGGGCCGCCGCCGCACCATGAAGGGCTTCCGTGACGCGATCACCGAAGCGGGCAAGGTGTACCCGCACCTCGACGTCCACTGGGAAGAGATCCACGACCGCTGGAACGAGCACCTCGGGGACCTCGGCCTCGATCCCGAGCTCTTCCGCTACCAGCGCGAGATGAACGCGGACGAGGGCGAGGCGGCCGGTCTCTTCGCGGTCAAGAAGGACTCCGACTTCACCGACCTGCTGCTGCGCGCCGTCACCGACACCAGGGACACCGACGGCCTCGCCGACCTCGTCCACGGCTTCGGCAACAAGCTGGGCCGCCGGGCCGAGCTCACTGCCGAGCGGGACTTCACGGCGGGCTCCGTCGATCTGCTCGGACGCATCGTCGAGGCGGCCGAGACGCGCGTGCGCGCCCGCGACGTCCACGCGGGAGCCGAGCGAAGGACCCGTACGCTCGCCCGGAGGCTCTCCGCGCGCGCCGCCGAGGAGCGCGGCCGGACCGCCGAGCTCGCCCAGCAGGTCACCGCCGCCGCGCACACCGTCACCGAGGCCGAGCAGGCCCGCAGCCGCAGCTCCCTCATCGCCAGCGAGCTGGCCTACCGGCACGCCTCGCTGGCTCTCACCGCCGCGGAGAAGGCGGCAGGCGCGCAGCGCCGCGAGCTGGCCGACGCCCGTACGCTGCACGCCGCCTGGCAGGCCGCCGAGGCCGTACTGCGCCACCGCGCCGCCGCGGACCGCTCCGCGCGCGTGGCCGTCGCCATCCGCGAGGCCGAGCGGGACGCCGCCCCGGCGCTGGCGGCCCGTGCCACGGCCGCGGGCGAGCTCGTACGGGCCCTGCACGCGGCGGCCGAGGACGGTGAACGCGTGGCCGCCGAGGAGGAAGAGCGCTCGGCCGCCCTCCAGGAGGCGGGTGAGGCGGCGCACCGCGACGCCACCACGGCCGCCACCCAGGCGCAGCGCGCCCGCAGCGAGGCCGGGCACCTGCGCCAGCGCCTCACCGAGGTCGAACAGGAGACGGCCGAAGCGGTACGTGTCGGCTGGCTCGACGACACGGCCCCGGACGCCGACCCGGCGCGGGCGGCGCTGGCCGCCACCGACGCGGAGAAGGCGGCGGTCGCCGCCTGGGACACGGCCCGTGAAGCCGCCCGGGCGACGGGGGAGCAGGCGAAGGAGGCCGCCGGCGCCGAGTCCCGCGCCGAACTGGCGGCGGCCCGCGCGGCGGACGCCGCACAGGGCGCGGAGCACGCGTACGAAGCGGAGCGCCGCGCGGCGCAGTCGCTGGCGGCGGAAGACCGCCTGGCGGAGCTGCTCAGCCTGCCGGCGCCCCATGTGGCCGCCGCCGTACCGCAGCCCCGCCGAGGCACGGCCGGAACATCGCCGGACGGCACCGCCACCACCGAGTCGGCAGGTCCGGACGGCACGGCCCCCGCAGCCGCCGACGGCACAGCGGGCCCGACGGACGGTGGCGCCGGTGCCCGCACGGACGCGTTCGGCCGGTTCACCACCTCCGCGTCCGGATCCGCGCAGCTCCAGTCCGTCCACGCCCCCCGACGCGCCGCCGAGGGCCCGCTCACGGTCGAGGAGCTGGACCGCAACGCCGAGGACCTTCTCGCTCTGCTCGACCAGAGCATCACCTCCGCCGAGCGGCAGCTCTTCGAACTGCGTACCGCCGCCGCCGACGACGCGCGCATCCTCGGGGCACTCGGCGACGGAGGGCTGCTGCCCCCCGGCCCCGACGTCCTGGCCACCGTCGAGTTCCTCGGCGAGCACGGCATCCCCGCCCTGCCGGGCTGGCGCTACCTCGCGCAGGCCGTCGACCCCGCCGACCACGCCGCCGTGCTCGCCGCCCGGCCCGAGCTGGTCGACGGCGTCGTCATCACCGACCCCGACGCGCACGTCAGGGCCCGCGAAACCCTCGCCGGCGCCGCGCTGCTGCCCCGCTCGGCGGTCGCCGTCGGAACCGCCGCCGCGCTCCTGGCGCCCGTACCCGCGCCCGGCGCCGCCCCGTCGGGCCGCGCCGACGTCTTCCTCGTACCGCCGAACCCGGCGATGCACGACGAACACGCGGCCGACGAGGAGCGCCAGGCGCTGCGGGCCAGGGCGACCGCCCGCGACGAGGAGATCCGCGGGCTCGCCGCCCGGCTGACCGGTGACCGTACGCTCGCGGCCCGCCTCGGTTCCTGGCGCGCCGACTGCCCGCCCGGGATGCTCGCCGAGCTGGCGGAGGCGGCCAGGAGGGCGGGCGAAGCGGCCGAGACCGCCGAAGCGGCGCTCGCCGAGGCCCGTACGGTCCGCGCCGAGGCCGACGAGGCCGCGGCCGAGGCCGCGCGCGTCAGGGACGAGCGGCAGGACGCCGCCCAGCGTGCCCGCCGCGTCGCCGACGCCCTCGCGGGCCTCGCCTACCGCCTGCGGGAGCGCGCCGGCTGGCTGGTCAAGGTGCGCGAGCTGACCGAGGAGGCCGCGGAGCTGGAGGCCAGGGCCGCGGTCTGCCTGGAGCGCGCCAAGGCGGCCGACGAGGACCGCCGCGCCGCCCAGCGCGCCGCCGACGACGCCCACAGGACCGCGCGCACGCTGCGCGCCGAGCGGGCCGAGATCGCCGGCGTTCCCGAGACGCTGCCGGAGCCGGACCAGGACGCACCGCGCATCGCGCTGCCCGCACTGCGCGAGGCGTACCGTGCCGCGTCCCAGCTGTACGAGAAGGTCGGGGTCGGCGCCGATCTGCGCGCCGAGCAGGCCAGGGCGGAGAGCGAGGAGAGCGCCGCCCTCGCCGAGCTCAACCGGCTCTCCAACAAGGTCCGCACCAGGGCCGCCCTGATGCTGGAGGGCACGGACGGCGCCGACGGCCCCTCCCGCCAGGCCGCCGTCGCCCGCGCCGAATCCCTCGTGCAGATGCTGGAGTCGAGGGCGTCCGCCGCGAGCGAGCAGCTCGGCAGGCTCCGCGGCGAGGCCGAGCGCCTCGCCCCCGAGGACGGCACGGCGCACACCGAACTGCCCGACGGCCTCGTGCCCGCCGACGCGGAGCACGCGCAGGCGCTCCTGCGCACCGCCACCTCCGAACTCGCCTCCCGCACCGACGCCCTGGACTCGGCCCGCGCGGCCCACGCCGAGCTGCTGCGGGCACACCGCGCGGCCGAGGACGCGGCGGGCGGTTTCGACGAGACGGCGGCGCTGCTGCGCGACCTGCTCAGGGACTACCACCAGGAGGACGAGGCCGCCGAGGGGCCCGACCCCTACCCGGGCAGTCTGGAGGAGGCCCGGCAGTCCGCCGCCGAGTCCCGCCGTTCGCTGCGCGGCTGCTCGACCGATCTGTCCGCCGCCGAGGCCTCGGTGCGCGAGGCGAGCGACGTACTTGTACGGCATGCCAACTCCACGCGGTACGAACAGGTACGCACCCCCGCGCGCCAGCAGATCCGCGAGCTGCCGGCCGCCGCGCTGCCCGAGCACGCCGCCGCGTGGGCGGCGGCGTTCGCGCCCCGGCTGCGCGTACTGACCGACGAGCTGGAGCAGCTGGAGCGCAACCGCGACAGCATCGTCGACCGGCTCCGGGGCCTCGTGGAGTCGGCCCTGGCGACGCTCCGCTCGGCCCAGCGCCTCTCCCAGCTGCCGGAAGGCCTCGGCGAGTGGTCCGGCCAGGAGTTCCTGCGGATCCGCTTCGAGGAGCCCGACCAGGTGACGCTCGTCGAGCGGCTCGGTGAGGTCATCGACGAGGCGACCAGCGCGGCCGTCAAGAAGAACTCGGACCTGCGCCGGGACGGAATGTCACTCCTGCTGCGGGGCGTTCAGGCCGCGCTCCAGCCGAAGGGCGTCTCGGTCGAGATCCTCAAGCCGGACGCCGTGCTGCGCGCCGAGCGGGTGCCGGTCGGGCAGATGGGCGACGTCTTCTCGGGTGGCCAGCTGCTGACGGCCGCGATCGCGCTGTACTGCACGATGGCCGCACTGCGCAGCAACGACCGGGGCCGCGACAAGCACCGGCACGCGGGGACGCTGTTCCTCGACAATCCCATCGGCCGCGCCAACGCCACCTACCTGCTGGAGCTCCAGCGGGCGGTGTCCGACGCCCTCGGCGTCCAGCTGCTCTACACGACCGGACTGTTCGACACGACCGCGCTCGCCGAGTTCCCGCTGGTCATCCGGTTGCGCAACGACGCCGACCTCAGGGCGGGGCTGAAGTACATCAGCGTGGAGGAGCACTTGAGGCCGGGCCTGCCGCAGCAGGATCCGGACGGTGAGACGGTGCACGGCGAGATCACGGCGACGCGGATGTTCAAGCGCACGCCGGAGCGGGCCGAGTAGCGGCGACGTCTGCGAGGGACGGGCGGGCGCGGCGCAGGCCCGTCCCCGGGCGGTTCCGGGCATGTCCGGGGCCCAGGTCTCCAGGGCTGTGGTCCGTGCAGGCCCGTCCAGGCCCGTCCAGGTCTCAGGCCTGGGAGAGCCGGCCCGTCCCCCGCCGGGTCCGCTCCTCCTGTTGCCGTGTCCGGGCGGACCTGCGGGCCGCCCGGCGGGCTTTCCGCCGCTCGCGCCGCAGCCGGCGCGCCGTACTGCTCGGGACCGACACCACGCCGTGGCGCTGGTTCCACACCTGCCGGGTGACCCACACGTCCAGAACGCCCCAGGTGGCGACCACTGTGCTGCCCACGCTGCTCAGCACCATCGGAAAGGCCAGCCACGATCCCGCCAGCGTGCACAGGTAGGCCACCATCGCCTGGATCAGCGTCAGGGACGTGATGAGGACGGAGCGGACGGCGGCCGTACGGACCGGATCGGGCAGCCGCGGCCGTACCGCCGGCTCGTCCACCCACAACTGCCGCTGGACCCCGGCCGCCTCGGGCTCCGGGAAATCCCCGGCGGCCTCGACCGTCACGGGCGCCGCAGACGCCGTACGGCGCTCTTCCGTATCCATCGAACTTCCACTCCCCACCACCGCGCCTGGCGTGCACTCAACTCGGGCGCGCGACGCGCGCTTTCACGAGTGGCTGCCCGCCTTGCGCCCCTTTACGCCGCCCCCCGGACCGAATGTGGCAGGTACTACGGCCTCATCCGGTCCGCTCCTCGTACAGCAGGACGAATGGCAGACCTCGAAGATTCCCACGGACCATAGAATTCCAGCCATCTGCCCCAACGGGGTGAGAGGCGTACGTGCACGTGTCCTTCGCCACAACGGCGCCTGCCGACTCCCGGAATCGCATGAAAACTCGCGATCAACTCGCCTTTGCGCGGCCGAAAATCGCCCGGACGTTCCTTCGAGTTGCGCGAGTGTCAGTAGTAGGCTCACGCCGTTTATTGACGGAACACCACCCCTGCCCGGCAGGGGTCGAGCTGGGGGAGGCCATGCGCTTTCGCGGGAAGTCCATCCGCAGGAAGATCGTGGCGTTGCTGCTGGTGCCGCTCGTGTCCCTCACCTCGCTCTGGGGATTCGCCACCGTGATCACCGGTCGCGAGGCCGGTCACATGCTGGATGTGGCCCACACCGTCGAGCAGGTGGGCCATCCCGTCGAGGACGCGGTCGAGGTGATCCGGCAGGAACGGCGCCAGACGCTGATCTATCTGGCGGACCCCCGGGCCTCCGACGCCCTCGCCGCCCTCCGCCGTGAGCGCGAGACCACCGACGAGGCCGTCGCGAAGATCAGGGACCGGGCACAGGACCCCGGGGTACGCGACGGCATGCGGCCCTCGGCGTCCAAACGCCTGACTTCCCTGCTCAAAGCCTTCGCGGACATCGAAACGCTGCGCCGCTCCGTCGAGAACAGCACCGTCACCAGACGCGAGGCACTCGACCGCTACAACCGGCTCGTCGACCCCTGCCACTCCTTCCTCACCGCCCTCCACGTCCTCGAAGACGTGGAGCTGGACAAGCAGGGCCGTGCCCTGGTCGGCGTCGCCCGCGCGCACGAGATGCTCTCCCGCGAGGACGCCCTCATCGCCTCCGGCCTCGTCGCCGGCCGGTTCGATCCGCCCGAGCTGCGCGAGATCTCGGCCCTGGCCGCCAACCGCGAGCTGCTGTACGACGTCAATCTCGAACTCCTCCCCGCGACCGAGCGCGAGGCCTTCGCGGACTACTGGGACAGCCCGGCCACCGAGCCCCTCCGTGCCACCGAAGAACACCTCGTCACCGAGGGCGCCACCAAGAGCCCGCGCGCCGTCACCGCGAAGAGCTGGAACGAGACCGCGACCGGCGTACTCGACCACCTCGCCCGCGAGGGCGAGGACGCGGGCGACCGTTACCAGGACCGTGTCGACCCGGTCGCTCTCGGTGTCTTCGTCAGAGCGGGCGCCGCCGGCGTGCTCGGCTTCGCCGCCCTGGTCGTTTCGCTGGTCCTGTCCGTACGGATCGGCCGCAGCCTCGTCCGCGACCTCTCCCGTCTCCGCAGGGAGGCCCACGAGGTCTCCGGCGTACGGCTGCCCAGCGTCATGCGCAGACTCGCCGCCGGCGAGGAGGTCGACGTGGAGACCGAGGTGCCGCGCCTGGAGTACGACAAGGACGAGATCGGCCAGGTCGGCCAGGCCCTCAACACGCTTCAGCGCGCGGCCGTCGAATCGGCCGTCAAGCAGGCCGACATGCGGCGCGGCGTTTCCGAGGTCTTCGTCAACCTGGCCCGCCGCAACCAGGTTCTGCTCCACCGCCAGCTCACGCTCCTCGACACCATGGAACGCCGCACCGAGGACACCGACGAGCTCGCCGACCTCTTCCGCCTCGACCACCTCACCACCCGCATGCGCCGCCACGCGGAGGGCCTGGTCATCCTCTCGGGCGCGGCTCCCTCCCGCCAGTGGCGCAAGCCCGTCCAGCTCATGGACGTCGTACGGGCCGCCGTCGCCGAGGTCGAGGACTACGAGCGCATCGAGGTACGCAGGCTGGCGCGCATCGGTGTCGGCGGCCCGGCGGTCGCCGACCTCACCCACCTGATCGCCGAACTCCTGGAGAACGCCACGGTGTTCTCGCCCCCGCACACCGCGGTGCAGGTGCACGGCGAGCGGGTCGCCAACGGCTTCATCCTCGAAATCCACGACCGTGGCCTCGGCATGACGCCCGAAGCCCTCCTCGACGCCAATCTGCGGCTCGCCGAGACCCCCGAGTTCGAGCTGTCGGACACCGACCGGCTCGGCCTCTTCGTGGTCAGCCGGCTCGCCCAGCGCCAGAACGTCCGGGTCTCGCTCCAGCAGTCGCCGTACGGCGGAACCACCGCGGTCGTCTTCGTTCCGGCAGCCCTGCTCACGGACGCGCCCGAGACGAACGGCACCGGCTTCCGGCTCGACCGCAAGCACTCCGCCGGGGAGGCGGGGACCGGAGCGGCGGGGGGCAGCGGACGCCGCAAGTCCCTGACGACGCTCTCGCGGCTGCCCGCCGAGCTCGCCGCTCAGGCGATACTGGACGGCCCGGTCGAACTCGAGCCGCCTCTGGGGGCGCTGGGCCTCGAAGAGGCCTCGTTCGAGGGCGTCACCGACATCGAGGACACGGAGAGCGAGCGCGGCGGTCTGTTCCGCCCCCGGGAAGGCTCCGGGGAACGCTTCCGCGGTCGTTCCGGGGAACGCTTCCGCGACCGTTCCCGGGAAGCCGCCGGCGAACAGCACCAGCAGGCCTTTGACCACGTTCCCGGGAACGGCGAAAGCGCGCGCCCCGGAGCCCCCGTTCCGCTGCCCCGCCGTAAGGCCCCGACCCTCGTCGCCGATCACGGCCGCCGTGTCGGCGGACGCGACCAGAGCCCCGCCACGCCCACCACACCGCCCGCACGGGAACCCTCCTCCGAGGGCGGGGATCCGGGCCCCCCGCCGGGCGGACTGCCCCGCCGCGTCCGTCAGGCCAGCCTCGCCCCGCAGCTGCGCGAGGCCGCCGACCGCACCGAACCCGCGAACGACGCACCGGTCACCGAGCAGCAGGCCGAGCGCGAAGCGGAGGAAGTGCGCAGCCGGATGGCTTCGCTCCAACGCGGCTGGCAGCGCGGCCGTCGGCAGAACGCCGAGGACGAACCCGGCCCGGGCGAGACAGCACCAGGAACGACACCAGAGAGGGACGGTCGATGACCGCACCGAACGCCACAGCACACACCACCACGGGGCGGGGCTCCGGGGAGCTCAACTGGCTCCTCGACGAACTCGTCGACCGCGTCGGCAGCATCCGCAAGGCCCTGGTGCTCTCCAGCGACGGGCTCCCCACCGGTGCCTCCAAGGACCTGACACGCGAGGACGGCGAACACCTCGCCGCCGTCGCCTCCGGCTTCCACAGCCTCGCCAAGGGCGTCGGCCGTCACTTCGACGCGGGCCGTGTCCGGCAGACGGTGGTGGAGCTGGACGACGCCTTCCTCTTCGTCACCGCCGCGGGCGACGGCAGCTGCCTCGCCGTCCTGTCGGACTCCGACTCCGACGTCGGCCAGGTCGCGTACGAGATGACGCTGATGGTCAAGCGGGTCGGCGCCCACCTGACGACCGCGCCCCGCTCCGGTCTGCCCGCCGGAGGGTGAGCGGGCTGACATGAGCGAAGCAGGCCAGCAGGGACCGCCGCACTGGTTCGACGACGACGCGGGCCCGGTGGTGCGCCCGTACGCGATGACGCGTGGCCGTACGAGCAGTGCGAGCCGGCACCGGCTCGACCTGATCGCGCTCGTCGTCCCCGAGCCCGCGGCCGACGATCCCGGGCGCGACCAGACGCTCGCTCCCGAGCACGTCGAGATCGTCGAACTCTGCAGTGAGACGCCGCAGTCGATCGCCGAGCTCGCCGCGGGCCTCGACCTCCCCGTGGGGGTGGTCAGAGTCCTCGTCGGCGACCTCGTCGAGGACGAGCTGGTACACGTGACCCGACCCGTACCGCCGGCGGAGCTGCCGGACGAGAGCATCCTTCGCGAGGTAATCAATGGTCTTCGGGCGCTCTAGCCGCAAGAAGCGACCGGTCGAACCGGTGACGCTCAAAATCCTTGTCGCGGGTGGCTTCGGGGTGGGCAAGACCACCCTGGTGGGCGCGGTCAGCGAGATCAGGCCGCTGCGCACCGAGGAGGCGCTCACCGAAGCGGGCCGCCCCGTCGACGACACCGCAGGCGTCGAGAGCAAGAAAACCACCACGGTGGCCATGGACTTCGGCAGGATCACGCTCCGCGAGGACCTGGTGCTCTACCTCTTCGGTACGCCCGGCCAGGACCGTTTCTGGTTCCTCTGGGACGAGCTGGCACAGGGGGCGCTCGGCGCGGTCGTGCTCGCCGACACCCGCCGGCTGGAGGACTGTTTCGCCGGCATCGATTACTTCGAGCGCCGGGGCATCCCCTTCGCCGTTGCCGTCAACTGCTTCGACGGCGCCGCCCGTTATCCGGCGGAGACGGTGCGTACGGCACTCGATCTCGACGAGGGCGTGCCCCTGCTGCTGTGCGACGCGCGGGACCGGGAGACCGTCAAGGAGGTGCTCATCGCGGTGGTCGAGCACGCGCTGGCCCGCTCCGCCGACCGCCGGCAGACCGCGACGACCTGAGCCTTCCCGGGAACGGACTCCGAGCGGTCCGCGGAACGAACCGAAGCGTCGGCCCGTAGTGCCACGCGGCCCCGAGCGGTCCGTACCCCCGCCGACAGGGGTGCGGGCGGCGGTCACGGGGCCCGGGGCCGGCTCTGTCAGCCCTGGCCGCCCTCCTCGTCCCAGCCGAAGCTCCGCTCCACGGCTTTGCGCCAGTTGTGGTATTCCCGGTCGCGCTCCCGGGCCTCCATGCGCGGCGACCATTCGACGTCGCGCCGCCAGTGCGACTTCAGCTCGTCCAGGTCCGACCAGACGCCGGTCGCCAGCCCGGCGGCGTACGCCGCGCCCAGGCACGTCGTCTCGGAGACCTTCGGCCGGATGACGGGAACGCCCAGAACATCGGCCTGGTGCTGCATCAGCAGACGGTTCCCGGTCATGCCGCCGTCCACCTTGAGCGTCGTGATCGCCACGCCCGAGTCCTGGTACATCGCGTCGACGACCTCCCTGGTCTGCCAGCTGGTGGCCTCCAGGACCGCCCGCGCCAGATGTGCCCTGGTGACGTACCGGGTGAGACCGGTGATCACACCGCGTGCGTCGGAGCGCCAGTAGGGCGCGTACAGCCCCGAGAAGGCCGGCACGATGTACGCCCCGCCGTTGTCGTCGACGCTTCCCGCGAGCGTCTCTATCTCGTCCGCGGAACGGATGATCCCCAGCTGGTCCCGGAACCACTGGACCAGCGCCCCGGTGATCGCGATCGATCCCTCCAGGCAGTAGACCGGCGCCTCGCCGCCGATCTTGTAGCCCATGGTGGTGAGCAGACCGTTCTTCGAGGGAACCGGCCGGCCACCGGTGTTGAGAAGCAGGAAGCTTCCTGTTCCGTACGTGTTCTTCGCTGTTCCCACGTCGTAACAGGCCTGCCCGAAGACAGCGGCCTGCTGGTCACCGAGCGCGGAGGCGACCGGCACACCCGCGAGCTGCCCGACGGCCGTCCCGTACACCTCGGCCGACGACCTGATCTCCGGCAGCACGGCCTCGGGAACGTTCATCGCGGAGAGGATCGCCGGGTCCCACTGGAGCGTTCGCAGGTTCATCAGCATGGTGCGTCCGGCGTTCGTCACGTCCGTGACGTGCACGCCGCCGTCCGTGCCGCCGGTGAGGTTCCAGATCAGCCACGAGTCGATGGTCCCGAAGGCGATGTCGCCCCGCTCGGCGCGGGTGCGCAGCCCGGGAACGTTGTCGAGGAGCCAGGCCGCCTTGGGCCCGGAGAAATAGCTGGCGAGCGGCAGTCCGGTCGCTTGCCTGAAGCGGTCCTGGCCGTCCGTGCCGCCCAGTTCGTGGCAGAGGGCGGCGGTACGCGTGTCCTGCCAGACGATCGCGTTGTGCACCGGCTTGCCCGTTGCCCGGTCCCACAGCACCGTCGTCTCCCGCTGGTTGGTGATGCCGAGCGCGCTGAGCTGCCCGGCGCGCAGGCCGGCCTTGGCGAGCGCGCCCGCCACCACGGCCTGCACCTTGGACCAGATCTCGGTCGCGTCGTGTTCCACCCACCCCGGCCTGGGGAAGATCTGGCGGTGCTCACGCTGGTCGACGGCGACGACCGCACCCCTGTGATCGAAGACGATGCAGCGGCTGGAGGTGGTGCCCTGGTCGATTGCGGCGACGTACTTCTCGGCGTGCCCGGTTTGTTCCGTCATGACGTCCCCTTCGTCCGAACTCGGCTGAAAGCTCTCAGTGCTCAGAAGGCTGCGTTGCAGACGAGGCCCGACAGCGCCCCGCCGATCAGCGGCCCCGCCACCGGCACCCAGGCGTATCCCCAGTCGGACGTGCCCTTGTTCGGGATCGGCAGCACGGCGTGGACGATGCGCGGTCCGAGGTCGCGGGCCGGATTGATGGCGTACCCCGTGGGGCCGCCGAGCGAGAGACCGATGCCGACGACCAGGAGCGCCATGATCAGCACCTGGGTGCCGGACTCCCCGAGCCCCTCGGTCATCCCGAACGCCAGGACGGGCAGCACCAGGCCGACCGTCGCGATGATCTCACCGGCGAAGATGTCCCCGTTGCTCATGGCGGCTCCTAGGCCCTCGCCCGGGGCCGGGCCCCGGTCCTGAAGTGCAGGGTGCGTTTCCCATGGCTGGTGAGCCGGGGACAGGGCTTGCCGTGCCCTGTCCGGCGTCCGTGACGAGCATGCCGAGCCGGTGGAATCGCCCGTGGGGGAGGCCCTGGACCGCACCAGGGGGACCCCGGGAACAGACGCGTTCTCCGCGTTCCCGGGAGCCGTCGTACGGCGACGCCGACTGACAACGGGAAGTGTTCACCGGCGGTGATGGAGCGTCAAGGTCATGGACGGCAACGGCTTCCGGGAACGCCACGCCCGGAACCGGCCGGCAGGGCGGGCCCCGGCGTCAGCGGTTCTCCGTGAGCCACTTGGCGGCGGTCTCCGCGAGCTCCCGGTCGCGGCCCGCCAGCATCGTCCGGATCATCTGTACGTCGCCCCGCAGCGACCAGACAGGGTGCCCGAAGGTGGCCGGATTGTTCTTCTCGATCAGGAAATGCGCGGGCCAGGCGGCGCCGTACCCGATGAGCGGCAGCGCGGCGGCATACCGTTTCCGGCCGCGCGCCAGGCCGTACGCGCTGACCGCGAGGCCGGTGAGGGTGCCGGTGAGATGGACCCACCGGGTCGCGGCCCTGGAGTGCATCGCGACGTAGTAGGGCCAGAATTCCTCGTACGAATCAAAAGTCCGCTGCTCCATACGCGCACGGTAGTGGCCCGGCGGAGAACCGGATACGGCTGTAGCGCGTCCGAAGGAAGAGAACAGGGCGGACGGCCGGGACCCACGGGGGTGGCTCCGGTCGCCCGCCCTGTCAGGAGGCCACGTGTCAGTGCCCGGCGACCGACCGCCGGGTGACCGGGAAGTCGAAGTAGGTGTCCGGGAACGGCTCCGGCTTGTACGTGAAGTGCCACCACTCCTCGGCGAGATTCACGAAACCCAGCTCACCGAGCAGTCCCTTCAGCAACTTGCGGTTGGCACGCTGCGCGCCCTGGACGCGAGGGTCCTCGGTGTGGGACAGCGTGTCGAAGCAGTCAAAACCAGTCCCCATGTCGACCGAGTTGTCGGGGAACCGCTCATCCTCGGGCGCGTAGCAGGGGACGAGTTCTTCACCGGGGACGTACGGCCTGGTGGCCTTCGCGGGGAGCCTCACGATCGTCACGTCGACGGTGCTGCCCCGGCTGTGCCCGGACTTCTCCGCGATGTAACCGTCCGCGAACAGCCGCGACTTGTCGACATGGGGATAGAACTCCTCCTTCATGGCCTCGTCGTCGAGGTCCTTCGCCCACCGCACGAAGTGGTCGACCGCCCGCTGCGGCCGGTAGCAGTCGTACACCTTGAGGGAGTAGCCGCGGCCCAGCAGCTTCGTCTGCGCCTCGTGCAGGGCCTTCGCGGCAGGCCTGGTGAGGATGCAGACCGGCTGGCGGTAACCGTCCACCGGCACGCCCACGAAATTGTGCGCGGTGGTGTAGCGCATCTCCTGGATGATCGTCGGGTCCACGGACCGCAGGGACACGAACTCCCCGGGGGCCTTCGGTTCGGGGCCGGCCTGCGCCGTGGACGGGGCGGCTGCGGCCGCGAGCAGAGCGACGGCGGCAGTGGCCAGGGTGCGCAGCGCGGAAGCAAGTCGTGTCATGGGCCCTTCGTCTACCAGTTCGACGACCCGGGAGGGAAGGGCGACCCGGTACAGTCCGCCCGTGTCCGCACCCACGAAGAAGCCCGTCAGGCACTCCCACTGCTCCAGCTGCGGAACGCCGTACCGGCCGGCCGGTGACTGGCCCCGCACCTGCGCCGTCTGCGGCGACACGGCCTATCGCAACCCTCTGCCCGTCGCCGTCGCCCTGCTGCCCGTACGCGACGCACAGGGCGGCGGACTCGTCGTCATCACCCGTGCCATCGAGCCACGGCTCGGCGGAACCGCACTGCCCGGCGGTTTCATCGACCACGCGGAGGACTGGCAGCAGGCCGTCGTACGCGAACTGGGCGAGGAGACCGGGATCGAGGCCGCGGCGGAGCAGGTACGTCTCGCCGACGCGCTGAGCTCCGCGGCCGGCCACCTTCTCCTCTTCGGACTGCTCCCCGAACGCGACGTCGCCGGCCTGCCGCCGTCCGCACCCACTGACGAAACGACCGGCTGGCACCTCCTGCGCGAGCCCGCCGAGCTGGCCTTCCCCCTGCACACCGAAGCGGTGCGCCGATGGTTCGCGGGAAGCTACCGCCACGCGAAATGAACGTTCCCGGGTACGCCGCCTCAACAGCCCCGTACCCGCACCGGAAGCCCCACCTCTCCGCCGCCTTCCCGCTCCACCAGCACCCGGCCGCTGTCCACCCGCGTCGTGAACCGCTCGACCTCCGCCCGCTCCCAGCCGTCGCCCGCGTCCCTCACGAACAGTCCTCCTCCGGTACGCCCGGCAGCCGGTGCCCACACCTCAAGCGCCGGCCCGCCGTCGTCACCCCGCACGGGAATCACGGCGCCGGCCCGCGCCAGCACGGGGACACGCGACAGGGGCGCCTCAAGCAGCACCTGGCTCTGCCCTTCGTACGCCTCACCGGTCGCCGTGTCGTACCACCGTCCGCGCGGCAGCCGCACCGCTCTGCGGTCCGCACCGTGCTCCAGTACGGGAGCGACCAGCAGACAGTCCCCGAGAAGAAAAGCGTCCTCGCAGTCCCGCAGCGCCCGGTCCTCGGGCGTACCCCACCACACGGGACGCACATAAGGCGCACCGGTGAGGTGGGCCAGATGGGACAGCGTCACGAAATACGGCAGCAGCCGCTCCCTTTCGGCGAACGCGGCCCTTGCGTGTTCGAGCACCTGCGGACCGAACTCCCAGGGCTCCCCGCCGCCCGCGGCATGTGTACGGAACAGCGGAAGGTGGGCGCTCAGCTGCAACCGGCGCAGATACAGCTCGGGGGAGGGCGTGCCGTCGAACCCGCCGGCACCGGAGCCCGAGTACGGCACGCCGCACAACCCGAGACCGAGTGCGAGGGAGAGCGAGGCGCGCAGTCCCGGCCAGCCCGTCGCCGTCCCCTCGGAACAGATGCCGCCGTACCTCTGTACGCCTGCCCACCCGGAGCGCGAGAAGAGAAACGGCCGTTCCCCGCAACGCGCTTTCCGCAGCCCTTCGTAACCGGCGCGCGCCATCCCCAGCCCATAGACATTGCGCGCCTCCCGATGATCGCCGCCGCGGCCCTCCAGGCTGTGCCGTGCGGAGCGCGGCAACGACGGATCACCGAAGGGAGAGAAGGCCACCGGTTCGTTCGACTCGTGCCCCACCCCACAGAAGTCCCGGGCGGACGGCTCTTCGTACAGCGACGCCCACCAGGCACGCACGCGCGGATCGGTGAAATCCGGGTAGACACGCTCCCCGGACCTGCCCGCCCCGCGCACCTCGTCCCCCCGCGCGTCCCGTACGAACGCCCCCACGGCCTTCCCGCTGTCGTACAGCGCGGCGCCGGGCTCAGCCCTGACGGCGGGACCGACCACCGGGACCAGCCGCACCCCCGACGCCCTGAGATCCGCGGCGAGCCGGGGAAGGCCAGGAAAACGCCCGCGGTCGACAGCGAAGGCCTGACGCCGGTCGCAGTGGTCCACGTCCGGTCCCGGCCCCGGCTCCAGGTGCAGTACGGACAGCGGAAGCCCCCGCTCCTGATAGCCGGCGACGGTCCGCCGAACCTCCCCTTCACCGCCCGGACCCCGCTGTGCGTGCTGCGGACCGAGCGCCCACGACGGCGGAAGCGCGGGAGCACCCGTGAGCGCGGTCCAGCCCTGCAGCACGCGCGCCGGAGTACCGGCCACGACCCAGCAGCGCAGCGGCCCGCCGTCCATGCGCAGCTCACTCGTCCCCGGCCGGTCATGGCCCGACCCCGCCCCCTCCTCGCCCTCCCGCAACGTCACCCGGCCCTCCCACGTGTTGTCGTGGAAGGCGAGATGCGTTCCCGCGTCGGAGACGACCAACTGCACCGGCATGGTGACGGAGAGCGGCTCGTCGCCCGGGGCGCGGCTCTCGCCCGGACCGGCGTTCCACAGGCGGTACGGGCCACCCCGCAGCCGGAGCCCCGAAGACCGCCCGCCAAGACCGAAGAACCGCGCGTCCGCCGGCACCTCGCTGCGCTGCAGCCAGCGAGCGGGCCCGCCGCCGGCCGGCTCCCACCAGCGCGGCGGCAGCTCCCGGCGGAGCACCACGCCGCCCGGCGTACGGACCTCCACAGCACCGTGCCGCGAAACGGCGACCGTGAGCCGCTCCGACACCACCTGCCAGCCGCCGTCCTTGTCGGGCTCCAGCTCCGCCCTGGGATCCGGCTCCGGGCACGCACCCGCGAGCGCGTACGAGGGCTCCGGACCCGCACCGTCCCAGCCCCAGAACACCGCGCCGCCCACCGCGACCATCACCCGCAGCTCCGAGCGGGCGAAACGAACCACCCCGCCGCCCCGCTGCGGCTCCGCGCCGGTCACCGCACCGGGCACCCGGGCCCGCTCGGCTCCCCGCGGCTCCAGTCCCCGGGCGTCCGTACGACGCCGCCGCCACGCGGAGCGCGCGACGCGCAGCCCCTGCACCGTGCCGACCAGTTTCACCGAGCGCACCAGGTCACGACCGTCCATGCGGCTCACCCTGCCATCCGGACGCACGCGCACGGGGGGCGTTCAACTGCCGTTCACCCGTGGTGCGCGCACATGACCGGACGCCCGGCTGTGGGCGGTCCGCTCTGGTGCGCAAGACGATCACGTGGCATCGTCCCTTTCAGCCGCCTCGTGCGCACACCCTTCGCACGTGCGCGCGACACACGCACACCACGCGTACAGCCCGGGAGCCGCCCCATGTCCTCAGCAGCGAACACCGCGCCCCTCTGGCAGCCGGACGCGGACCGCATCGCCGCCGCAGCCGTCACCCGCTTCCAGAGCTGGGCGGCCGAGCGGTACGGAGCACCGGCCGACGGCGGATACGCGGCGCTGCACCGCTGGTCCGTCGACGAGCTCGACACCTTCTGGAAGGCCGTCGCCGACTGGTTCGACGTGCGCTTCTCCACGCCGTACGAAACGGTCCTCGCCGACCGTTCCATGCCGGGCGCCCAGTGGTTCCCGGGAGCCACCCTCAACTACGCGGAACACGCCCTGCGCACGGCCGAGGACCCCTCCCGCGCGGACGACCCCGCCCTCCTCCACGTCGACGAGACCCACGAACCCGTCCCGGTGAGCTGGTCCGAGCTGCGCCGCCAGGTGGGCTCCCTCGCCGCCGGACTGCGCGCCCTGGGCGTACGCCCCGGAGACCGCGTCAGCGGATACCTCCCCAACATCCCCCAGGCCACCGTCGCCCTGCTCGCCACCGCCGCCGTCGGCGGGGTCTGGACCTCCTGCGCCCCCGACTTCGGCGCCCGCAGCGTCCTCGACCGCTTCCAGCAGGTCGAGCCCGTCGTCCTGTTCGCCGTCGACGGCTACCGCTACGGCGGCAAGGAGCACGACCGTACGGACACCGTCGCCGAGCTCCGCCGCGAGCTCCCCACCCTGCGCGCCGTGATCCACATCCCCCTCCTCGGCACCGAGGCCCCCGAAGGCGCCACGGACTGGTCCGCGCTCACTTCCTCGGACACGGAACCGGTCTTCGAGCAGGTCCCCTTCGAACACCCCCTGTGGGTCCTGTACTCCTCGGGAACCACGGGTCTGCCCAAGGCCATCGTGCAGTCCCAGGGCGGCATCCTCCTGGAGCACTTCAAGCAGATCGGCCTGCACTGCGACCTCGGTCCCGAGGACCGTTTCTTCTGGTACACCTCCACCGGCTGGATGATGTGGAACTTCCTCGTCTCCGGTCTCCTCACGGGCACCACGGTCGTCCTGTACGACGGCAGCCCCGGCTACCCCGGGACCGGCGCCCAGTGGCGCGTCGCGGAGCGCACCGGAGCCACCCTCTTCGGAACCTCGGCGGCGTACGTCATGGCCTGCGCCAAGGCAGAGGTCCACCCCGCACGCGACTACGACCTCTCCCGCGTCAAGTGCGTGGCCACCACCGGATCCCCGCTCCCGCCCGACGGTTTCCGCTGGCTCCACGACGAAGTCGCGTCCGACCTCTGGATCGCATCGGTCAGCGGCGGCACGGACGTCTGCAGCTGCTTCGCCGGCGCGGTCCCCACCCTCCCCGTCCACATCGGAGAGCTCCAGGCAGCCTGCCTCGGCACCGACCTCCAGGCCTGGGACCCCCAGGGCAAGCCGCTCATCAACGAGGTCGGCGAACTGGTCGTCACCAACCCCATGCCGTCCATGCCGGTCCACTTCTGGAACGATCCCGACGGCAGCCGCTACCACGACAGTTACTTCGACACCTACCCCGGCGTGTGGCGGCACGGCGACTGGATCACCCTCACCGACCACGGCTCGGTGGTCATCCACGGCCGCTCCGACTCCACCCTCAACCGTCAGGGCGTCCGCATGGGCTCGGCCGACATCTACGAGGTGGTCGAGCGCCTTCCCGAGATCAGGGAATCCCTCGTCATCGGCCTCGAAGAGCCCGACGGCGGCTACTGGATGCCGCTCTTCGTCCACCTCGCCGAGGGCGCCACCCTCGACGACGCCCTGCGCACCCGCATCAAGCAGGCCATCCGCACCGAGCTCTCCCCGCGCCACGTCCCGGACGAGATCATCGAGGTCCCCGGCGTCCCGCACACCCTCACCGGCAAGCGCATCGAGGTGCCCGTCAAACGTCTCCTCCAGGGCACGGCCCTCGCCAAGGCCGTCAATCCGGGCTCGGTCGACAACCTCGACCTCCTCCGTTTCTACGAAACCCTCGCCCGCACCCGTCACTGAAGGCCTCGCCCGCCCCACATCGGACCGTCGGCGGCCACCTCACGGAGCGTACGTTGTCAGTGCCGCCGGTTACGGTGAGTGAGCAATGATCGACTGCGCTCAGGGGGAGTCATGGCGCACACCAAGTCCACGAAGCACCACAAGAGCAAGGCCATGCGGCGCACACTCCGCCGCGAAGCGCCCAGCACGGTAGGTCTGTTGGCCGACGAACAGGACTTCGCGGCCATGACGGGCTACGAGACCTTCGTCTTCGACGACCACACGGCCTACCTCAAGGAGGTCGAAGGCCTGCTGCGGGCCCTCGCGGCACAAGGAGTGCACACCACCGTCGCGCTCTTCGACCCCGAGGACTTCCTGGAGTTCTGCCGGGCGACCGGAATCGATCCCGACACGCCGCAGAGCCGCACCCGCTTCACCGCGGAAGTCGCGGTCTGCGGCGCCTCCCTCCCGTACACCGGCCAGCCCATCGACAGCCTCGTGCCCCTGCTCGTCAACGAAGCCGTCCGGCAGACCACTTGGGAGTACGCGACCCTGCTCCTGGCCCGACTGGGCAACTGCGCCGAGTGCGGCGAGGACATCGGCCGCGAGGCCCTCGACCGGGCCTCGCGCCTCGTCACGCGCCTGCTCGAACAGGCGGGCCCCGGCAGCCATCACCTCGTCTGCAGCGTCCCGGCCGAAGAGGAACAGCTCCTCGCCGTGCTCCACGCGGAGCGCACCGCGAACGAGCCGGTCCGCCTGACCGAGCCCGGAGGCGCGGAATTCGTGACGGTCCTGGCAGCGGGCATCGCCGTGGAAAGCCCCGGGGGAGTGGTACTGAGGACCACCGAGCCCGGGGCACCCGACCGGCTCCACGGCTGGCGGCTCCAGCAGGGCCGACTGGTCGCACTCACAGCGGGGGAGGTCTTCAGCGCCTACTGCACGGACGCGGAGACCGGCGATCCCGTATCCCCCGAGCCCGGCGTCGAGTACTGCCCGGGCTTCGACATCGAAGAGCCCGACATCCACCACTGATACGCCCGAGGGCTCCCGGCCGTTTCGGCCGGGAGCCCTCGGATCCACACAAGAACCGTCCGGTCACTCGCCGGACAGCACCGCCTGCGCGGCCGCCCGGGCCTCGTCGGCGGTGTCCGTGGCACGCGCCGCAGCAGCGGCACGCTCGCACTGGGCGAGCGTGTGCTTCGCCAGCGTCGCGCGGACATAAGGGATGGCCTTCGCGCCCATCGACAAGGAGGTGACGCCCAGCCCGGTCAGCACACAGGCGAGCAGCGGATCGGCCGCAGCCTCACCACACACGCCACAGCTCTTGCCCTCAGCCTTCGCGGCGTCGGCCGAGGCCGCCACCAGGTCGAGCAGCGCCGGCTGCCACGGGTCCTGGAGCCGCGACACCGCACCGACCTGCCGGTCAGCGGCGAAGGTGTACTGCGCCAGGTCATTCGTCCCCAGCGAAAGGAATTCGACCTCCTGGAGAATCGAGCGCGCCCGCAGCGCGGCGGACGGAATCTCGACCATCGCGCCGAACTTCGCCCGCAGCCCGGCCGCACGGCACGCGTCCGCGAACGCCTTGGCGTCCGTACGGTCCGCGACCATCGGCGCCATGACCTCCAGGTACACCGGCAGGCCCTCGACGGCCTTCGCCAGCGCGGTCAGCTGCGTACGCAGCACGTCCGGGTGGTCGAGCAGAGACCGCAGGCCCCGCACACCGAGCGCCGGGTTCGGCTCCTCGGCCGGTGTCAGGAAATCGAGCGGCTTGTCCGCGCCCGCATCCAGCACCCGCACGACCACGCGGCCCTCGGGGAACGCCTCCAGAACCTTGCGGTACGCCTCGACCTGCTTCTCCTCCGACGGCGCCTGCTTGCTGTCGTCGAGGAAGAGGAACTCCGTACGGAACAGACCCACGCCCTCAGCACCGGCCTCGACCGCGGCCGGCACATCGGCGGGACCGCCGATGTTGGCGAGCAGCGGCACCTTGTGGCCGTCGGACGTCGCACCAGGCCCGGTAGAAGCCGACAAGGCCGCCCTGCGAGCAGCGGCAGCCGCCTCGAGCTCGGCACGCTTCTCCGCACTCGGATCGACGAAGATCTCGCCGGTGCTGCCGTCCACCGCGACGACCGTGCCCTCGGCCAGCTCACCGGCGCCCGGCAGAGCCACCACGGCCGGCACACCCAGCGCACGCGCCAGAATCGCACTGTGACTGGTCGGCCCGCCCTCTTCGGTCACGAAGCCGAGCACCAGCGCGGGGTCCAGCAGCGCCGTGTCGGCGGGAGCGAGATCCCGCGCGATCAGCACGTACGGCTCGTCACTGTCCGGGACACCCGGCATCGGCACGCCCAGCAGACGGGCGACGATACGATTCCGCACGTCGTCCAGGTCCGCGACCCGGCCGGCCAGGTACTCACCGGCATTCGCCAGCAGAGCCCGGTAGGCGGCAAAGGCGTCGTACACGCCACGCTCGGCCGTACTCCCGACGGCGATGCGCCGGTCCACGTCAGCCATGAGCTCGGGATCCTGCGCCATCATGGCCTGCGCCTCGAGCACGTGCTGTGCCTCGCCGCCGGCCAGGTTGCCGCGCGCAATCAGGTCGGCGGCCACAGCCTCCACGGCCTGACGGGCACGCCCCTGTTCGCGCTCCGCCTCCTCCGCGGGAATCTGCTTGGCCGGCGGCTCCAGAACCGCCGTGCCCATGTGCCGAACCTCGCCGATCGCCACACCGTGGCTCACGCCGACGCCTCGCAGCGTTGTCTCCATTTCACCGTCTCCGATAGTTGCGGCGGCACTCTGTCCAGTCCACCGCGATGGATGTCGTACCCGCGGCCGTTATGACGGCGCCGGCGTCACTGCCAGCTGAAAAGCGCGTCGCCGGGCTTCACGTCGCCGTCCTCGACCAGGTCGACAAGAGAGTCGGCCGTGGCCTCGAGCGCCACGACAGGGCACACCGGCGACTTGCCGGCCTCTTCGACGGCTGCCGGGTTCCACCGCACGACCGCCTGGCCGCGCGTCACCGTGTCCCCCTTGTTCACGAGCAGCTCGAAGCCTTCACCATTGAGCTGCACGGTGTCGATGCCCAGGTGCGTCAGAACGCCGTGCCCGTCGGCGTCGACGACCACGAAGGCGTGCGGGTGCAGGGAGACAATGACACCGTCAACGGGGGCCACGGCCTCCGAGGGCTCACGTACGGGGTCGATGGCGGTGCCAGGACCGACCATCGCACCGGAGAACACCGGGTCGGGGACTGCGGCAAGTCCGATGGCGCGTCCAGCAAGTGGCGAGGTCACGCTGGTCATGGGGGCCTCCCAGGGGGCGGAGAGATTCGTGTGCCGCCGTCACTACCTGTCCAGGACGGCGTACTGTTCAGAAGGGTAAGTCACGAGAAGTCCCGGTTCCGCATGAGAGCTACCGCTTGGCGGACCTAGGGGGTGCACCGGAAGGATTTGCCTCGTCTGCCGGAGCGAGGTAGTCTCGTAGTCCTGCCTGACACCAGCACCCACCTCTGAGTGGGGCGCAGGTCGGCAGCCTCCATCAAGTCCAGACCCTATCTCGGATCTGAATTCTGCATGTTCGCGGAACGACGGTCAGAGAAACGGAAAAGCACTGATAGAGTCGGAATCGCCGGAAAGGGAAACGCGGAAGCGGGAACCGGAAGGCGCCGAGGAAGTCGGGCCGGAAAGGGTCTGATAGAGTCGGGAACACGAAATGCCGAACGAAAGCCCGGAGGAAAGCCCGCGAGGGTGAGTACGAAGGAAGCGTCCGTTCCT